>NZ_JBHXRX010000045.1:0-68129 GCF_042714995.1 Streptomyces sp. NPDC058665 | reverse complement strand
GCCCGCTACTCCCCGCCGCCAGACAACTGACCGGTAAGAGCCGCTTGCGCCCTGGGGCCTGGAACTCAGTGCCGTTCTCCGTGTCGGATGGGGTCTGCTGGGACGAGTAGTGCGTTGATGGCGGCGGTGCGGATGGTGGTTGCGACGGTCTCGGGATCGAGTCCGCTGTTGAACTGCGGGACGGCGTTGATCATCGAGAAGACGGCGTGGGTCAGGACGCGGGTCTGCGCGTCTGGCAGGTCGGGCCGCAGCCGTGTGACCAGGCCGCTCCACTCTTCGGCGTAGAGGCGCATCATGCGTCGCATGCGATGGCGTTCGTCGTCGGGGACGTTGTGTTCGTTCTTCAGGAACACCAGCGTGGACGGCACGTTGTCGAGGGTGCGTCTGACGTGGTAGTCGATCATTGCTTCGAGTGCCTGGCGTGGATCCGAGATCTCGGCTGCCGTCTTGCGCGCGTTCGCCAGCAGCTCGTTCAACGGATCCTCGAGCACGGCGATGAGCAACGCCTGCTTGCTGGGGAAGTGCCGGTAGAGGGCGGGGCCGGTCACGCCGGCGCGGGAGCCGATCATCTCCGTGGTGACCGCATCGAAGGCACGCTCGTTGAACAGCTCGCCGGCGACCTTGATCAGCACCTGCCGACGTGTCGCGCGCGGCGATGCAGTACGAGGAGAAGGTGAGCTAGTCATGTACGAAGCTTACGTGAGTGGCCGATAACGTGTCGTTGTGTGCGTCGCGAACAGGTCGGCGACGGCGTTCAGGCAGGGAAAGCCCAGCTCAGAGGAGATTCCGTGCGGGTCGCCGAGTGCCCCGCTGGACGCGACAGCCTCGACGCCGTCGGTAAATAGCAACGCGTCGGAAGTCGGCACGACAAGATCGGCGGTCGGCACGGACGGCCTCAAATCTCGCCCCGCAGCGAGAGCGCCCGGCGCAGCCGATCCGCACCGTCGCTAGGGGGTGTCTTCAAAGTAGCGCCGTCTGCCTGCCAGCCGCCGCAGGCCAGGCGGGACTTTGAAGACACCCCCTAGCACGACTGCGCGCACCTTCTGATGCAGCGGCAGGGCCGCCCTACGCATGCCGCTCCCGACGGAGTCCGTGATCTCGACGAGGCCGAACGCCCGCGACTCACTGACGTGTGGTTACTCCCTCCCGGTGCACCCGACCGACCCTCTCGTTGTTACCAGCACCTAACGCTTTTGGCTCCCTGGTGGCCATGTGTGACCTGGGGTGAGCTACCTTGGGTGTTATTGGTGATTAACATTTGACGGAAGGGTCGTCATGGACTTCATCCTCATGTCCGAGGGGGACACCCCGGTCGGGCTCACGCATGAGCACCGGCATCGGGAGCTGATCGAGGTGCTGGCGGAGCGGGTGGGCTTCGATGCCTTCGGCAGCTCCGAGCAGCACGTCACCGTGGGCACGGCATCGGTCGCCGCACACACTGCCCGCGAGGTGTGGAATGGCTAATCAAGTTCAGGGACTGGATGCGGCCGCCTTCCGCTCGGCGCTGGCTCAGTTCCCTTCAGGTGTGACGATCGTGACGACCCGAGGCGCCGGCGGCGCGCCGCACGGATTCACCGCGAGCTCTTTCGCGGCGTTGTCGCTTGACCCGCCACTCATTCTCGTTTGTCTGGATCAAGGAGCGGACTGCTTCCCGGCCTTCATGGCGGCTGAGCAGTTCGTGGTGAACATCGTGACGCCCGAACATGCGAAGTTGGCGATGAAGTTCGCCACGAAGGGCGAGAACAAGTTCGCACACGGGAGCTTCGAATCCGACGAAAATGGTCATCCGATACTGTCCGACGCCGCCGCGGTCATCCGCTGCGAGCTGGAGGAGGCAGTACCCGGAGGAGATCACGTAATTCTCATCGGCCGAGTGCACGACGCCCGGATGGGTGGCGGCAAGCCGGTGACGTGGTATCGAGGCGATTTCCTCCACCTCGGGGAGAGCGTTGCATGAACCACATCGAGCACAGATCGACAGCTGTGGTGGACCGCGGCGCGCGCCGTGGTGCAACCCTCCGCTCGAGCCGTGCTGCGACCGTACGGTGAGCGACCCCGTGAAGACCGACCGAGTGAAGATCGGGAACGTGCTGCACCCGGTGGCCGACGTCAACGCCGCCGTGCGCTTTTACGCCGACACCTTCGGCCTGGCCACGATGTTCGTCGACGGCGACCGCTACGCCGCTCTCGACGCCGGCAGCACTACGTTGGCCCTGACCGGCCCGGCCGAGGACGTCACCGGCGGGGCGCCCGCGGCCTCGTTCAAGGTCCCCGACGTGGCCTCGGCACTCGCAGGCCTCGTGCAGGGCGGCGGGTCCGTAGTCCGGGAGCCCGAGCACGGCCCGCATGAGGTCCGGGCGGTAGCCCGGGACCCATGGGGCAACACCGTGGTGATCTACGGACCGCAGTAGGAGAGTCCGGTAGCGGGCCTCCGGCCTCCGGCTTGCCCTCGGACCGAGACGTCAGGGCGCGTCTCCGGCCGGGGCCCTCATACCCGATGGAACGACGTGCGAGGCCCAGGCGCCCACACTCGCTCCCCTGGTCACCCGCCCCCAAAGCCCGGAAGGTTTCCGTGCGTTCCGACTTCCCTCCGCCTTCGCCCGATCGCCCGCCGACGCCGGACCCATCGCTCGAAGCCCTCCGCCGTCGACACGGTGAAGGCCCTCTCGAAGCCCCCCGCGCATATGTTGCCGGCACGAGACTCGATCCACACGTCTTTCCGCTCCCGTCGAGCGGTCCTCCGCCTCCGGCATGCCTCAGGCCGAGACGTTGAATGTGTCTCCCGTCAATCGTTGAGCCCTTCAGCGTTGCCACTCCGGAGTGAGGACGGTTGGCGCTGACTGACAGCTCGATTCGGGCCGCACGCTCTGTGGAGATCACCGCGGCTCCAGACCTGTGACGCCGCGCTTGCCCCACTTCCTGCGGGCAGGGCGCCGTCAGGACGCGGCCGGGTAAGCATCTGGGGGACGTCGTCACCGTGCCGGCTCATATGGGCGCGGTCGATGAGCACGGGTCCCTGGCGTTCACAGATCTGGACAGGCTGTCGGTACGGGCCCACAGCCAAAGCTTGTACCCGCAATGCCGGCCTCCTGCGCCCCGATGTCACCACCGATGATCTGGTCCTGCTCAGCGGCTCCCTGAGCCAGGCCGTCCTGACGGCCGGCGACAGGCACCCGGGCCAGTGGCGCCGTCTCCTGCGTATCTCCCTCGACGGGCTCAGCAGCCGCAACACCGAACCCCTGCCCGAGCCCACATCCCACGTGGGCACACTCAGGAACGACTGACCGAAAACCAGCTCTTCTCGCCCGCCGCGCCTGAGTAAAGGGTTGAGTAGTTGAGGTACGGCCCGACGACGCATCAGCCGTAGCCATCACGGAAGCGCGGTCACAACCAGATCGGATGCGCTGCCGAACGACCCGGTGGGGGACTCCACCGGGTGGGGAGTACGCGACGGCGGTGACTAGATGTTGATCATGTAGGAGTCGGCGAGTTCTTCAGCAGACAGTTGATGGTGCACAGTACCGGTGGTGCTGCGTGGGCTGTCCGAAACCGGGCTTCGGAGCACAGGTGCGGAGCGCGGTCACTGACGCCGATGACGCCTGACGACCGTCGACACGTGAACGTGGCGGTCGCGTCCAGCACCATATCCGGCCGCGGCCATGACCAGGCTCAACGCGATGAGGAGGGTGAGAGCACCAGTCCAGCTGTTGGTGGTGTCGTGGAGGATGCCGAGAAGAAGGGGTCCGGTCGCTGCGACGAGGTAGCCGATGGACTGAGCCATCCCGGCTAGGGCTGTGGTCTCGCTGGGGCCACTGGCGCGTTGGCTTTGGAAGCTCAGGGCGAGCACGAGGCAGACACCGGCACCCAACCCGAGAAGAGTGCACGCTGCGACTGCCAGGGCTGGAAGGAAGAGCAGAATCGTGAAGCCGCCGGCGACGAGCGCTGATCCCGCAGCAGCAACGAAGCGCTGGTCGTGACGGCCTCGAGTGATCAAAGGCAGCAACATGCTCGTGATCAGCGCGACGAGCTGGTAGTAGAACAGCATCCAACCGGCAGCTGTAGTGCTCATGCCCTGCTTACTGAGGATGCTGGGCAGCCAAGCGACGGCGGTGTAGAAGGCAAGGGATTGCAGGCCCATGAAGAAGGACACCTGCCATGCCAGCCAGGATCGCCATGGGGTTGGAGCGTGTGTTCCGTCAGACTGAACGCTGCCGTCCGTCCGGGTCCCTCGCAGTCGAGGCAGCCACACCGCGAGAGCAGCGAGGGTGACGACCACTCCCCAGGCCAGAGCCGAATGCCAGGTGCCGGGGAGGGCGCCAGCAAGCGGGACGGAGATGCCGGACGACAAGGCAGCGACCAATCCCATAGCGGTGACGTAGAGGGCGCTGACGGTATGAACCTTCGGGCCGGGCACATGGGTACGAATCACCGTGGGCAGCAGGACATTGCCCACCGCGATCGCCCCCGAGAGGATCACGGTTCCGGCGAACAGGCAGGCAATCGAAGGAAGGGACCGGATAACGGTGCCCGCTGCCAGCACTGCGAGAGAGGCCACGAGGAGTCGGGTGGTACCGACCCGGTGCGAGGCGCGCCCGACGAAGGGCGAAGTCGCAGCGAACGTAAGCAGCGGCAGCGTACTCAGCACGCCACCCGCTGATGCGGACAACCCGGTGTCCTGCTCGATGGCCGGCAGCAGTGTGCCCACACCCGTCAGGGTCGCGCGCAGGTTGGCCGCCACCAGAAGAATAGCGATCAAGAGGCCAGCTGAAAGGGCAGGCGTAGTGATCGGCTTCTTCACGGTCGGGGCGGGATCGGCCTTTGTAGTCGCGGTGAGGCCGACGGGGGAGTTCCTCGAGGTGGTCACTTCTGCCGTTCCGTTCCGGTCTCGGTGAGCTTCACGATTTCGGTGGCGCAGTAGCGTGCGCCGATTTCGTCTTCAGCCGCGATCGCCTCCACGAGACGCCTATGCAGAAGGGTGTGCTCTGTGGCCGTCTCACTGGGCCAGAGGGTGCCGCCGATCTGCTCGGCGACCGCGATCCGGAGGACGTCGTACACCTCGGTGAGCAAGGTGTTCCCGCTGGCACTCACCACGGCCTGGTGGAAGCGGGTGTCGGCCTCCGCGATGGCGGCCATCTCCTGTGAATCCGCGGTTTCCTCGGCCTCGTCGAGGAGGTGCCAAAGGCGAATCAGGTCATCTTCAGTACGCCGCAACGCGGCCTGGCCCGAGGCGTACTCCTCCAGGACTGCACGCAGTTCCAGCACGTCGCTCCGCCTCGAAGTGTTGGCACGTCTCATCAGTACCGAGTGCATTTCGCTCGACGCCCGGACGTACGTCCCGTCGCCCTGCCGAGCCTCCAACAGGCCCAGATGCACCAGCGCACCGATCGCCTCCCGGACCGTCGTGCGCCCGACACCGAGCTGCTTGACCAGCTCATGTTCGGGCGGAATCCGCATCCCTACCGGCCATGCGCCGGATGCGATCTGTTCACGGAGGGTGTCCACCAGTTGCGCCGACAAGCTAGCGACACGGCGCGGCGCTTGGAGATCATTCATAAGGTGACCCTAACACCGGATGTCTGACATCTGGAGGTGACGTAGATCGCCTCAAGGTCAGGGGAGGCTGCGCAGGCGTTCAGGGCGATGTCGCTGAGCGGCGGGTAGCTGTCGATGCGGCCGTGAAGATCAGCGCCTGCCGGAACGACCAGCCCGTGCCGTGGGCAGCGCGAGCGGCGCCGTCAAGGCGCTCAGTGATATGGGCCCTAGTCGGACGCCTGTCGATCGTTACTGAGGGATAACACATTTACCTGCCCTTGCGCCTCTTGGCATCGCTGATACGGCCCTGTACTCGTGAAGCTGCCGTTACCCGTCATGTAGCGGAGCGTGACTGACTTCCGAGGTCCGCAGCGGGGGCATGCAGGTTGACGCGGTTCTCGTACTCGCGGCGGGCCTTGCGCTGGGCCGGGACCGCCGCAGTGCCGTCGAGGGCTTGGCAGAGGCCGAGGAGTCGGCGGTGGACCGCGGGCACGGCCTTGAGACAGGTCGTCCTGGCGGTGATGGTGGGGCGGTGCGCCCGGCGATACGGCGGGCTGTGGACCCGGCCATACGATCCCAGGGGCAAGAAGCCGAAGAACCTGTCTATTCGTCTATCGCACGAAGGTGGTCGGGGTCGGGAAGCTATACAAGTTCACGCCGGAACTCCGTCGGGTTGACGCCGCGGATGCGTTTGAACGCGGCACTGAAGCCGAAGGCGTCTGAGTAGCCGACCTCGCGGGCGATCTCAGCGAGGGTCGCCGCCTTCCGTTCCCGCATGAGATCGGCGGCGATTGTCATTCGCCGGCGGGTGAGGTAGGTCAGCGGTGGCTCGCCGACCAGGTCGGAGAAGCGTTTCGCGAAGGTGGCGCGTGACACTCCGGCCCTGTTGGCCAGGGAGGAGACCGTCCACGGCGCGGCCGGCTGATCGTGCAGCAGCCTCAGTGTGTGACCGACGACTGGGTCACGGTGTGCGGAGTACCAGGCCGGGGGGTTGCCGCCTGGCCGGTCGAACCAGTCGCGCAGAGAGCACACCAGCATCCAGTCCAGAAGCCGGTCGAGCACGATCTGCTGGCCCGGGGCATCGACGGCGACCTCCGCGGCCAGGAGGGCCTGCACGGCATTGACTGTGCCGTCGCCCGGAACACGTAGGACGTCGGGCACCGCCTCGAGCAGTTGCCGACCGATCTCGCCGCGGACCGGGTAAGCGCCGGTAACCAGCGTCGTCGCGCCGTTCGAGTCGCCGGGAGCGGCGTCGTGCCAGCCAAGGCGGTGGTAGGTCCCGCCCTGATCAGGCGTCGCACAGTTCTCCCCGCATTCGATCGGTTCGGCCGCGGTGCCGATCTCGTCGACGAAGGAGAACGGTGCGGGGCCGCGCAGAATCAACGTGTCACCGGCGGTGAGGTGCTCGGGCGGGTGCCCTTCCGGAAGGATCCACCCCGATCCTTCGAGCATGGTGCACAGCGTCAGCGGCGCGCCGTCGACGAACCGCAACGCCCAGGGGGCGGTCACGGTTGAGCTGCCGAACAGTGACCCCTGGGCCCGCACGTTGCGGAACATGTCTTCGAAGGCATCCATGAGCCAATATTAGACGATCACGCAGGCGTTCCAGCTTTTTGCCTATGGATTCGTCCTATCCGCCGTTTCAGTATGGGTGTCATGCGCAGCAGCACCACCCGCTCTCGACCCGGCCGACATGGACCAACCATCGCCTCGCCGCCCGACTGCAACTGCGCGAGTACCCCTACAGGTGCGGCCTGCGGCTCCAGCGCGGCTCGACTGAATCGCATCCGATCGCGCCTGACCAACCAACGAATGGAGATCTGAAATGACGCTCGAATCCTCGATCCGGGCCGGTGACCTTCCGGCGGCGAGCAGCCTTCTTCGCGCCGGAGCGGACCCGAACCAGCGCGGCACGGACGGCCTCACGCCGCTGATGATCGCCGCAGGCCTCGGCCAGTCCTACATGGTCGATCTCCTCGTTGCGGCCGGCGCCGATGTGTTCAGCGTCGAGCGGCGCATGGGCGCGACGGCGCTGCACAAGGCGGCACAGTCGGGCAACGTCGATGTGATCGGGTCGCTTCTCGATCACGGCGCTTTCATCGATCAGCAGTCGCCGGTTCTGGGCAATACGGCGTTGACAGACGCCGTCCTGCACAAGAACGCGGAAGCTGTCGGCCTTCTTTTGCAGCGTGGCGCAAAGGTGACGATCAAGAATATCTGGCAGCAGACCGCGCTCGACGTCGCCCGTAGTGATGGTCTCGACGCAATCGCCGCCCTGATCGAGGCGCAGGTCGAGCGCAACGAGGAAGCGGTCGGTGCTCTGAAGCTGGTAGCGGCGGCCAAGGCGAACGACCCTGCCGAGGTTGCGCGGCTGATCGCCGCGAAAGTTGCCCTCAACGAACGAGTCCCCATGGTGGGAAACCCTGATGACAACTACACGCCGCTCGGCATAGCCGCGCGAGACGGACACACCGAGGTCGTGCACCTGCTTATCAAAGCGGGCGCCGACCTGGACCGCATCATCGGACTGATGGGCGGCACCGCCCTCCACGACGCAACCTACTTCGGGCACGCCGACATCATCCGGGCGCTGACCCAGGTTTCCCGGAACGCCGACAAGGCGGTCCCCGACATAGACGCCACAGGTCCCTACAACGGGCTCTGCGCCCTTCACGACGGCGTATGGCACGGGCACCTCGAAGTGGTGAAGGCGCTGGTCGAGGCCGGAGCACGTCTCGATCTACGGGGCCACACGGGCGTCACCCCGAAGGAGCTGGCGCTTCGCTACGAATACGAGGACATCGCCCGCTTCCTCGACGCCGCCGACCAGTCCTAGAAACCCAGCACCCCTCCAAGAAGGATCCTGCTATGAGCGAGACCATCCAGCCCCGACCCTTCGATTTCCCCGAATCCGCACTGAAGGATCTGCGCGAGCGCCTTTCGCGCACCCGCTGGCCCGAGCGCGAAACGGTGTCCAATTCCAGCCAGGGCGCACCCCTAAAGCGGATGCAGGCGCTCATCGACTACTGGCGAGATGGGTACGACTGGCGCGCAGCCGAGAAGCGGCTGAACGCACTCAACCCGTCCACGACGCGAATCGACGGGCTCGACATCCACTTCCTCCATATGCGTTCACCGGAGCCGGATGCCATTCCGCTCGTGGTCACGCATGGCTGGCCGGGCTCTCCGTTCGAAATCGCCAAGTCCATACCGCTCCTGGCAGACCCCCGTGCTCACGGCGGTGACCCCAAGGACGCCTTCCACGTGGTCGTCCCTTCGATGCCCGGGTTCAGCCTCACGGAGAAGCCGACCGAGACCGGCTGGGGCGCGGAACGTATCACAAGCGCCTGGGTCGAACTGATGCGGCGACTCGGGTACGACCAGTTCGTCGCGCAGGGCGGCGACTGGGGCTACGCCATCACGAACGCGCTCGGCGCCATCGGCGCACCGACGGTGCGGGCAGTACATTTCAATATGTTTCCCGTTTTCGAAAGGATGGAAGCACAGGACGAGGACGAGCGGCGCGGACTGGAACGCCTGCGCGACTTCCAGACGAACAAGTCGGCGTATCAGCTCGAGCAGATTCAGAGCCCGCAGACCATCGGCTACGCGCTCACAGACTCCCCTGTGGCGCAGGCCGCATGGCTCTACGAACTGTACGAGCGCTGGACGGACAATGACGGCGATCCGGAACAGGCACTGAGCCGTGACGACATGCTCGACAACATCACGCTCTACTGGCTGACCGCTACCGGCGCCTCGTCCGCACGCATCTACTGGGAAAGCATGCGCAGCTTCCGGGAGCAGGAAATCTCGGTTCCCGTCGGCTTCAGCCAGTTTCCGCGCGATCTCCATCTGGCCAGCCGGCGGTGGGTGAAGGAGCGCTACCCGACCCTGGGCCACTACAACGTGCTGCCGAAGGGCGGGCATTTCCCGGCATGGGAACAGCCCGAGCTGTTCACCGAAGAGGTCCGCGCAAGCTTCCGCCATCTTCGTTGGGTGTAGCTCCTTTCGAGGGACGGCTCTACCTGCGTGATCTGCGGTTTGCAGGCCGAAAAGACCTTCCGCTCGCTGATCAGGGCTTTGTGATCCGGCTGACGGTTCGGCGCTTCATCTGCGGGTCGGCGGACTGCCCGCGCCGGACGTTCGCCGAGCTGTTCTCGCGGCTGGCCGCGCCGTACGCACGGTTCACCACGCGGCTCAGCCGCGCCTTGGAGCGAGTGGGGCTCGCGCTGGCCGGGCGGCACGGCGCTCGGCTGGCGGCCCAACTGGGTTTCGGCGCGGGACGGATGACCTTGTTACGCAGGGTCATGGCATTGCCCGATCCACGGTTGGGCACTCCGCGTGTGCTGGGCGTGGACGACTTCGCGATCCGTCGCGGCCAGACGTACTCCACTGTCTTGACCAGCGTCGAAGACCATCGCGTGGTCGATGTGCTCCCGACACGTGAAGCCGGGCAGCCGGCCGCCTGCCGGGCGCGGCAGTGTCGGGGGTGGCGGGCGCCGGCTCCTTGAACGCGGGTGTCGGCGTCACGGTGCGCTCGGCCTGGGCGTGCCACCAGCGTGCTTCGGTGAGTTCGCCGCGGGCGAGGTGGTGCAGGTGGAGGCGGCGGTGGCGTCTCGGTCGCCGGCGGCGTACTGCCACCAGTCGCGGGCGGCTTCGTTGGATCGTGTGAGCCGCAGGATGCAGCCGAGCACGCGGGCGCCCGCCGGGTCGGGAAGCGGCTGGGCGAGGACGAACGCGTCGCCCAGGACGTCCAGGGCGGTGGAGGCGACGACAGCACGGTCACGTCCCTGGCGAGTTCGATGGTCATCGGCTGGTGGATTCCCCTCCTGAGGTAAGACGGGCCCGGTGCACATTCCCGCCGGGCCCGGTGGTTGAGGTCATCGGTGGGCGCGCGCGGGGGTGAGGCTCGGCCGGTTGGGCGGACCGGCCCGGGGGGCCGTGGCGGGGCGTGCCTGCGGACGGGCAGCGGGCGAGGAGGGTGCGCTGCAAGACCCTCTCGCCCCAGTACTCGGGGGACCCGGCGGGCGTGGAGACTAGGGCCATCAGGTCGCGGGGAGGGGGGAGGGCGTCGGTGATCAGTCCGCGGTGCTGGGCCTCGCCGAGGACGGTGACCGGGTCGACCATGTCGCCGCGGTGGACCAGCGCCGTGACGGACTGCCAGAGCGCGGCGTGCAGCGGCAGGAGGAAGTCCTCCGCGGCCAGCCATCGCATCTGTTGTACCTCCGCCGGGTAGGCGGTGGCGGTCGCCAGGAGGAGACGTTCTTCGTCGAGGTCCTCCTCGCCGGCCTGGCGTGGGGCATCCCCGGTGTGTGTGGTGCGGGGGAGAGAGCCGGGGTGTGGGGCGAACTGCCCGGCGAGGCCGTCCAGGACGCGGCCGAGAGCGTCGGCCTGCGTGAGGGTGGCGGCTGCCGGGTCGGGCCCGGCTGGGTCGGTGGCGGTCTGGGCAAGGCGTTCGGCGTGCAGGCGCAGGGTCCGGCGGGCGTGGTCGGCGCGGATCATCCGGGTGTAGGCCGCGGCGTGCTTGGGCTGCGGGCAGAACTGGATGAGGGCGTGGAGGTAGGAGGCGTTCAGGCCGGGGGCGTGGGGACGGGCGTGCTCCAGGACCTGGTCGAGCCAGGTGGTGTCCTTGGCGTGGTCGTCCAGGTCGGGCGGTGGAAGGGTACGGATCGCGGTGAACCGGCTGGCGTGGGTGTGGTTGTCGAAGTGGCCGGTGGCCAGGGTGCCCGTGTCGGCTAGGCGCTGGGGTTCGAGGAGGAGGGCGCCGAGTAGGGCCTGTTCGGCGTAGTGGACGGGTTTCGGTGCCGGTATGCGGTCGAGGTCGTCGTTTTGCTCGGGTTCGGGGGGTGGGGCATCAGGCGGTGAGGGTGAAGTCGGCAGGGTTGAAGGGCTTGTTGAGGTGTGGGGCGAGGCGCGGCGGGACGGCGTTGCCGATCTGGGAGAAGACTTGGCCCTTGTTGCCCTGCCAGGGGTAGTCGGCGGGGAAGCTCTGCAGCATGCCCGCTTCCTGGGCAGTGATCCTTATCGGCTCGGGGCCGGTCTCTTGCTCGCTGTCCGCGGATCCGGTAGCGGACTCGGCGACCCAGGTGCACTCATTGGCCCGATGGCCGAAGAACAGCGTGCCGGCCGGTTCGTCGGCCCGGCGCACGGTGGAGTTGGCCTGGTTGTTGCTGCGCAGTGACCACTTCCAGTGGGTTGCCTTGCTGGTGAAGGTCGGCGCCGGGGAGTCGGCGGGTGCGTCGTCGAGGGCGCAGTGGCGCGCGGTCCAGCCGGCTCCCCGCGTCTGTGGCCGGAGCACGACGGTGTCAGGGGCGATGTGGTGGAGCCAGGTTCCCCGGTCGCGGGCGTCGGCCAGTGTCTTGCGTGAGCCGGACGGGAAGGGCTCGGGACCGCCTCCCGGCCCGCCGCTGCATACACGGTGGGTAACGGGCCAGGGCCACTCCACCACCACCCGGATCCACCGTCTCGCCCCTCAGGCAAGCGCCCGATGGCCCCCGGCAGCCACGTCCTGGTCACCGGGGCGGCCGGGTTCATCGGCCGCCACACCGTGACCGCCTTCCACCATGCCGGCGGGACGCAGGCCGCCTGCATCTCCTCGTGCCAGATGTGCCGCCGGAGCGGAGTCCAGTCCTTGCCGCCCCATTCGACCGGCCAGTTGGGCACGGCGATCCCGGCGGCGTCGAGCGTTCGCATGGACTCGACGATCTGCTCCTTGGTGAGGTCCTCGCGGGCCGCCACCGTGTCCCGGATGTGCCGCGGCACCTGGGTGGTGAAGAACTCCCGCAGCTCGGCGCGGAAGGCCGCGTCCTCAGGTGACAACCTCAGTTTCATGCCGCTCTTTCGAGGCGTTCGCCGAGGACGGGGGCAGGACCCCCCAGAGATTCACTTAACATCGCTAAATAACACCCTCACCGTTGCATGCCGCACGAGCCGCGTCAAGGACACCCTCTCCGCACCGCGCCGCGATTCGCGCCGCGAGGTTCAGCACGGCCTAGCGGAACGCCGGGATCCCGGTCATCGCCTGGCCGACCACCAGGGTGTGCATCTCGGTCGTGCCCTCGTACGTCAGGACCGACTCCAGGTTGTTCATATGGCGGATGACCGGATACTCCAGCGAGATCCCGTTGGCGCCGAGGATCGTCCGCGCGGTGCGGCAGATCGTCAGGGCCTCGCGGACGTTGTTCAGCTTGGCGAGGCTGATCTGGGCGGGGTGCAGGGTGCCCGCGTCCTTGCGGCGGCCGAGGTGGAGCGCCAGGAGCAGGCCCTTCACGTATTCGACGTTCATGTCGGCGAGCTTCTGCTGGGTCAGCTGGAACGCGGCGAGCGGGCGGCCGAACTGCTCGCGCGTGCCCGCGTAGTCGAGCGCGCACACGAGGGAGGAGCGGGCAGCGCCGAGGGCGCCCCAGACGATGCCGTAACGTGCCTCGTTCAGGCAGCTCAGCGGGCCCGCCAGGCCGCGGACCTCGGGGAAGGCGCAGTCGTCCGGGACGCGGACGCCCTCCAGGACGAGTTCGCTCGTGACGGACGCGCGCAGGGACATCTTGTGGCGGATCGTGTGGGCGGAGAACCCCCGGGTGCCGGTGGGCACCGCGAATCCCCGGATTCCGTCGGCAGTTTGGGCCCACACCACGGCCACGTCGGCGACCGACCCGTTGGTGATCCACATCTTGCGGCCGTCGATGACCCAGTCACGGCCGTCGCGTACGGCCCGGGTCCGCATGGCCGCCGGGTCTGAGCCGCAGTCGGGCTCGGTGAGGCCGAAGCAGCCGATCAGGTCGCCGGAGGCCATTCCCGGGAGCCAGGTCTTCCGCGTCTCCTCCGTGGCAAAGCGGTGGATCGCGTACATGGCCAGGGATCCCTGGACGGACACCAGGGAGCGGACGCCGGAGTCCACGGCTTCGAGTTCCAGGCAGGCGAGTCCGTAGTCGGTCGCGCTCATGCCGGGGCAGCCATAGCCGTCCAGGTGCATGCCGAGGAGCCCGAGGGCGCCCAGTTCCCGGGCGAGTCCGCGGATGTCGGGAATCGCGCCGTCCTCGTACCACTGGGCGATGTGCGGTTCGACGCGGCGTTCGCACAAGGTCCGTACGGAGTCACGCACCTCCTTCTCCTGCGGAGTCAGCAGATCGTCGATCCCGGCCAGGTCGAGAGGGGCGGGCTGCGGTGGGCGGGCGGCCTTCACAGGTCTCCTCGGAGGTCAGGGGCGGGGTGCCGGGCCAGGGCGGTGGCCGCGGTGACGATGTCGTCCTCGGACAGCAGGACGTGGTCGGCGGCGGGGCCGAGCGGGATGTAGCTGTCGGTGCCGGAGACCCGGGCGATTCGGCCGCGATAGCCGCGGTCGATGAGCGTGGCGACGGCCTGTTCCGCGACGCCGCCGCTGCGACGGGTCTCGTCGACCACAAGGACCCTGGTGTGTTCTCCGGCGGCGGTGAGCAGTTCTTCCTCGGGAAGCGGCGAGAGCCACTGAAGGTCCAGGACGGCGCAGTCGACGCCCTGTCCCGCGAGTGTGGCCGCGGCCCGCAGGCTCATCCGTACGCCGTTCCCGAAGGTCACCAGCAGCAGGTCCCGGCCGTCGCGGACCCGTCGTACGCGTCCCAGGGCGCACGCGTCGTCGGTTTTCCAGGCCGTGGGGGCGGGGTACGGCGCCAGCCAGGCCGCGTCGCCGTCGAACAGGTCGCGCTGGTGGTACAGCGCGATCGGTTCGAGGAAGACACAGACCCGGCCCTCGGTGCGGGCGAGTGCCAGGCAGTGCCTGAGCAGTCCGCCGGCGGAGGCGGGGTGGCTGGGTACGGCGAGGACCAGCCCGGGGATGTCGCGGAGGACGGCGAGCGAGTTGTCGTTGTGGAAGTGGCCGCCGAAGCCCCTCTGGTACGCGAGGCCCGCGATCCGGACGACCATGCCGTTCTCGTACTGCCCGTCGGAGAAGAACCGCAGGCTTGCCGCCTCGCCGCGGAGCTGGTCCTCGGCGTTGTGCAGATACGCGAGGTACTGGATCTCCGGGACGGGGAGGAATCCGGCGAGCGCGGAGCCGAGGGCCATGCCCAGGACGGTCTGTTCGTCGAGGAGGGTGTCGAAGACGCGGTCAGGGCCGAATGCCTTCCGGAGACCGCGGGTGACGCCGTAGACCCCGCCCTTGCGCCCGACGTCCTCGCCGAAGAGCAGGGTTTCCGGGAAGGCGGCCATCGCGTCCTTGAGGGTCGCGTTGATGATCTGCGCGAGTGTCCGCGGGGGCTCCCGCTCGGGGAGCCGGGCGCGGAAGACGTCCGCCCGGTCGGACGCGGCCCGGAGTGAGACGCGACGGACCTCGTCCGGGGCGGTCCGGGTGAGGGGGGCGGTCACCGCCGAGGCTGAGTCGAGGTGGTCGCGGGGGATGCGGGCGGCGGTGTCCGCGACCAGGGCGCGTACCGCCTCGTACCGGTCGAGGACCTCCGCCGGGCTCAGCACGCCCAGGCGGGTGAGGGTGCGCGCGGTCGCCAGGAGGGGATCCTTGGCGTACTCGGCCTGGATCTCACGGCGGGACCGGTAGGCGATCTCGGCGTCCGAACCTGCGTGGCCCATGAGCCGGACCGTCTCCAGATGGAGCACCGCGGGACGGCGTTCGGTCCGGACGACGGCCGCCGCCTCGTGGGCCGTGCGCAGCAGACGCCGGGGCTCGGTGCCCGAGCCGTGGAAGTAGTCGACACCCGGGATGCCGCGGAGCAGGTTCTCCACCCAGCCGGCCGGGCTCCTGGTGCTGATGCCGAGTCCGTTGTCCTCGCAGAGGAACAGGATCGGCAGGGGGATCCGGCGATGGGCGCAGTACGCGGCGGCGTTGAGGGCGCCGAGGGCGGTGGAATGGTTCGCGGAGGCGTCACCGAAGCTGCTGATCACGACGGCGTCGGCGGGCCACGGGGAGTCGGCCCGGGGCCGGGCGCCGCTGTCGAGGGCGTAGGCGAGGCCGAAGGCCCGGGGCAGGTGGGACGCGATGGTGGAGGTCCCCGGGACGACGTGGAGGGGGACGCTGCCGAAGACCTTGTGCCGTCCGCCCGAGATGGGGTCGCTGGTCGAGGCCATGGCGCCGCTGAGGATGTCCTGGGCGGGCGAGGTGCCGGGGACCTGGCCCGCGCGTGCGGCGTAGAAGCCGCCGGACCGATAGTGCAGGAGCGCGGGGTCGGTGGGGCGCAGGGCGAGGGCGACGGCCGCGTTCGACTCGTGGCCCGACGAGCCGATGGTGTAGAAGGCCTCGCCGCGGGCCTGGAGTTCGCGGCAGGCGAAGTCCGTCTGGCGGCTGAGGAGTTGGGCCTCGAAACAGGCCAGCAGTTCCTGGCGCTCCCGGGGTGACAGGACGTCGGGAGGCCGCTCGGCTCCGGCGTCGTCCTCGCGCATCCGGCGTAGGAAGTACTCGTCGATGGTCTCCATGTCACCCTCCTTGGCTGCCCGCCCAGTCTGTGGCGCGGCACCCGGGTGTGGCGACCGTGCGAAGCCACGGGCTCGTGGGTCAAGCACCAGCGATGCTTGCCCTCGTCTGCTCGGCGAGGCCATGATCGGTGGGTCGCCGGCGCCGGAGGAGAGGACCCTGATCGTGATCAACCCGGTGCATCTGCGGACCCTGGGGGCCGTCGTACGGACCGGTTCGTTCGCCACCGCGGCGAAGGAGCTGGGATACACCTCGTCGGCGGTGTCCCAGCAGATGTCGGCGCTGGAACGGGATGTGCGGATGCGGCTGTTCGACCGGCACGCGCGGTCCGTCCGGCCGACCCCGGCGGCCGAACTCCTGGTGCGGCGCGCGGCGGAGGCCCTGGCCCTGCTCGACGGTCTGGAGGCCGACGTCCGGTCGATGGCCGAGGGGCGGCTGGGGCAGCTGCGGATCGGGAGCTTTCCGACCGCGAGCGAGTATCTGCTGCCGACCGCCGTCGCCGAGATCGCCCGCCGGCTCCCCGGGGTGTCCATCGAACTGGAGGAGGGTGAGCCCGAGCGGCTGCTCCCCCTGGTGTCCGACCGGGTGCTCGACCTCGCGCTGGTGTACGCGTACGACACCGTGCCCCGGGCCTGGCCCCAGGGGGTGCGGCGGACCACCGTGTTCAGCGAGGACCTGGTGCTGATGGTGCCGGACGATCACCGGCTGTCCGGATCGGCCGCACTGGACGATCTGCGGGAGGAGTCCTGGATCTCGACGACCGTGGGCACGGGCGGGTCGGCCTGCCTGCACCGGCTGTGCGGCGCCGAGGGGTTCGTGCCCAAGGTCGACTTCCGTACCAACGACTACGACGTCGTCCGCAGCCTCGTCGGGGCCGGGCTCGGGGTGGCCCTGGTGCCCCGGCTCGGTGCCCAGCCCGGTCCGGGGACCAGGGCGGTCAGGCTGCGCGACTGCACGGCGCGACGCCAGGTGATCGCGGTCCGGCGGCGCGTCGGTCCGAGTCCCGCGGTGGAGCTGGCGCTCAGCACGATCGTGGAGGTGGCCCGGCGGCGGACGCCGGAGCCCGGCCCGGACGAGGGAAAGATCTGCTGAGTCTCGGCGGACCGACTGTCGTCCTCCGGGGTCTGCCGTCCGCCGTGCGGCTCACGCAGGGTGGGTGCCATCGACCCGACGGAAGGACGGCGGACCCGTGGCCCGAGACACCCTGGAGCTGATGGACGAGTGGGGACCGGAGAAGGTGGTCTGTGTGTCCGACCGCCGGTCGGGGATGCGCGGCGTCCTGGTCATCGACAACACCGCCCGCGGCATGGGCAAGGGCGGCACCCGTATGAGCGCGGCCCTCGACGTCGAGGAGGTAGCGCGGCTGGCCCGGACGATGACCTGGAAGTGGGCCGCGTGCGACCTGTTCCACGGCGGTGCGAAGGCGGGGATCCTCGGTGATCCGGCGGCGCCCGGCAAGGAGGGCGTCCTGCGCGCCTTCGCCCGCGCCCTGGCGAACGAGGTGCCCGGTGAGTACGTCTTCGGCCTGGACATGGGGCTGAGCGAGGAGGACGCGGCGGTCTTCGTGGACGAACTCCGCGACCGCGGTGTGGCGGTGGGTCTGCCCGCGAGCCTGGGCGGGCTGCCGTACGACCGGCTCGGGCTGACCGGGTTCGGGGTCGCGGAGGCCACGGACGCGGCGGCCGGGGAGCTGGATCTGCCGCTGCGCGGAGCGCGCGTTGCGGTCCAGGGGTTCGGGGCCGTCGGCCAGGCGGTGGCCGAACGCCTGGTGGCACTGGGGGCCTTGGTCGTCGCGGTGTCCACAGCCCGGGGTTCCGTGACCGACCCCGACGGCGTGGACGTCGCGCGTCTCGTGGCCGCCCGGACGGAGTACGGCGAGGACTGCGTCCTGCACTGCGGCGGCGGCACGGACACGGACGCCGCCCTGACCGCCGACTGCGAGATCATGGTGCCGGCGGCCCGGGAGGACCTCATCGGCGCGGAGGTGGCGGCGCGGACGACGGCCCGGCTCGTGGTGGAGGCCGCGAACCTGCCGACCACCCCGGCGGCGAAACGGGTCCTCTTCGAGCGTGGCGTCATGGTCGTACCGGACTTCATCGCCAACGCCGGGGGGATCGTGGCCGCGGCGCACTCCATGGAGGCCCGCCGGTCACCGTTCACCGTCGACCCGGCCACGGTCCGCGAGATGGTCTCGGAGCGGATGCGGGCCAACACCACCCAGGTCGTCCGGGAGAGCCTGACCCGCGCCCTGGCGCCGCACGACACGGCCAGGGCCCTGGCCGAGGAGCGGGTCCGCGCGGCGATGCGGGCGCGCGGTCAGTACCCGGACCACTGACGGCCCGTCACGGGAGCAGCCCGGCGCGAAGGGTGTCCATGCCGACGTTCCCTAGGGCCTGTCCGGAGGATCTTCGTGGATCAGCCCGGGGCGTCTGGTGCGGTGCATCGCAAGGCGCCGAAGTGCCCGCAGGGTGGTTTCCTGTGGGCACTTCGGCAACGCGGCGAGGTGCCGTGCCAGACGTTCCGGGCCCGCGAAGATCCACCGGACAGGACCTAGCGCCAGGGCCTCCCGGTGGAAGGTACGCGGATCGCCCCTCCCCGCGGCCGTGTAGTCGTCCCGCAGGCTCTCCCACAGGCGCTGCCCGATCTTGTACGAGGCGGCCTGGGCCGGCCAGCCGAGGTAACGGGTGGCCTCCAGCCGGACGAAGGCGTCGCTCATGGTGACGTGCTCGGCCAGGAAGGCGAAGGCGTCCGCGCCGGTCCAGGTACCGGTGCCGTCCGGCTTCGGTTTTCCCAGGTGGACGCCGAGGTCGATGACCACCCGTGCCGCGCGCAGGCGCTGTGCGTCCAGCATGCCGAGCCAGTCCGCCGGGTCGTCCAGGTACCCCAGCTCGGCCATCAGGCGTTCCGCGTACAGGGCCCAGCCCTCCCCGTGGCCCACGTTCCAGCTCACCCGCCGCCAGGCCTTGAGCCGGTCGCGGTGGTGGATCGCGGCGGCGCACTGCAGATGATGGCCCGGCACGCCCTCGTGGTGGACCGTGGTCAGCTCGCGCCACGGGAAGAACACGGTGTCGCCCTCGGGGACGCTCCACCACATACGTCCCGGCCGGGTGAAGTCGAGGCTGGGCGGGGTGTAGTAGATACCGCCGCCGCTGGTCGGGGCGATCCGGCACTCCAGGCGGCGCATGGGCCAGGGGATGTCGAAATGGGTACCGGCCAGTTCCTCGACCGTCCGGTCGCTCACCTCCTGCATCCAGGCGCGCAGCGCGTCGGTGCCGATGAGACGGCGGGCCGGGTCGGCGTCGAGGAGGGCGGCGACCTCCTCGACCGAGGCGCCCGGCTTGATCTCCCGGGCGGTCCTCTCCTGTTCCGCCACCGTGCGGGCCAGTTCCTCGCACCCCCACGCGTAGGCGTCGTCCAGGTCGGTGCCCGCGCCGAAGAACCCGCGGGCGGCGATCTTGTAGTGCTCCCTGCCGACGCCGTCGTGCCGGGGGGCGTGGGGTGCGAGGTCGCGGACGAGGAAGGCCGCGAGGTCCGCGTACGCCCCGGCCGCGGACCGGGCGCCGGAGGCGAGGTCGGACCACAGGGCCGGCGGGACGCTGCCGCGGGCGGGGGAGGTGAGCCGGGTGAAGTAGCCGCCCGCCGCGCCGAGTTGGGTGGTCTGGGCGGCGACGTCACGGACCTGGCGCAGGGCGGGGGTGTTGCGTGCCGCGATGCCGGCCTGGAGGGACCGGCGGTAGCCGGCCATCGCCTCCGGGAGGCGGTGCAGGCGTCGTGCGACGCGGTGCCAGTCCTCGTCGGTGCCGGTCGGCATGAGGTCGAAGACCTTGCGCATCCGCTGGACGGGCGAGGCGACGACCTTGAGGTCCCGCTGCCAGAAACCGGCCTCGTGCTGCTCGGCGGTGACCTCCAGGGTGTCGATGAGATCCGCGCGGGTGACGGTGTCCACCGCGTCGGCCGGTGCCGCCGCGCGGAGCCGGACCAGGAGGGAGCGCGCCGCGTCGGCGGTCTCGTCGGCGCCGGCCGGGGAGCGGTCGTTGAACCCGGGGTCCGGATCCGGGCGGCCGAGGGTGACCCGGAGTTCCGGTTCCAGACGGAGCAGGGTGCCGAGCCACTCCTCGGCGAGAGCGTCGATGGCGGTGGGGACGCGCTCGGCGGGTTCAGCCATCGCGCCGCCCGGTTCCTTCGAGCCACTCCGATTCGGCCCGGGGGGCCGAGGCGAGGAGTTGGATCGTGTACGGGGCCTGCGGGGCGTCGATGATCCGCGCGGTGGGGCCCGATTCGACCACCCGGCCCCGGTGCATGACGTACAGACGTTCCGTCACCTGCCGGACCACGGCCAGGTCGTGGGTGATGAAGAGGTAACCGAGGTCGTGCTCGTCGCGCAGCCGGGCCAGGAGGCCCAGGATCTGGGCCTGCACGGACACGTCGAGGGCGGACACGGACTCGTCGCAGATGAGGATCTTGGGACGAGTCGCGAGGGCGCGGGCGATCGCGACCCGCTGCCGCATGCCGCCGGACAGGGCCGCGGGCCGCTTCTGGGCGTACAAGGGGTCCAGTCCCACATCGTCCAGCAGCCGTTCGACTTCCGCGCCGACGTTCTTGGCGTCCGGCCGGTGGGTGGTGATGGCCTCGGCGAGGGTCCAGCCGACGGATCGCATGGGGTTGAGGCTGGAGTACGGGTCCTGGAAGACGATCTGGACGGTCCGGCGGATCTGCCGGAGGTCGGACCGGCTCAGCCGGCCCCAGTCGGTGACCGGGATGCCGTCGATGGTGATCGTGCCCGTGCCGGGCTTCTCCAGGCCGACCAGGACCCGGGCGAGCGTGGACTTGCCGGATCCGGACTCGCCGACGATGCCCACGCTCTCGTGCTGCGCCACCGTGACCGAGACGTCGTCCAGCGCGTGGACCGGGCCTCCCCCGGCGCCGGTGAACACCTTGGACAACCCGGCGCCGGACAGCACCGGCTCCTTCTTCGGGGTGTCGTCGGCGAGGGGGAGGTCCTGGCCGGCCCGTTCCCGTAGACGTGTCATCTCGGTCCGGGCCGTCGTGAGGCGGGCGCAGGCCGACCAGCGGCCCGGGGTGATCTCCAGCAGGGGCGGGGTGCCGTCCCGGCAGACGTCGGTCGCCCACGGGCACCGGGAGACGAAGACACAGCTCCCGGCGACCTCGTCCGGTGCGGGGACCGAGCCCGGGATGGACACCATCTCGCGGACGCGCCGGTCCACCGGCGGTTCGGCGAGCAGGAGGGCGTTCGTGTACGGGTGCAGTGGTTCGGCGTCGATGTCCGCGGCACGGGCACTCTCCACGACCGAGCCCGCGTAGAGGACATGCAGCCGGTCGCACATGGCGAAGGCGACGCGGAGGTCGTGCGTGATGAGGATCAGGGCCATTCCGCGGTCGGCCTGGACGCGTTTGAGCAGGGACAGGATCTCGCGCTGGGTGGTGACGTCCAGTGCCGTGGTGGGTTCGTCGGCGATCAGGACGCGCGGGTCGCTGGCGAGCGCGGCGGCGATGCCCACGCGCTGCCGCATGCCGCCGGACAGTTGGAAGGGGTAGCGGTCGACGACGGTGGCGTCGTCGATCCCGACCTCACGAAGCCGGCGGACGGACTCCTCACGGAGGGCCCGGCGGCCGGACACCCCGCCGTGGCGGCGCAGCGAGGCGCCGATGATGTCGCCGCAGGTCGCGATCGGGTTGAGCATGGTGAACGGGTCCTGCATGATCATGCTGATCTCGGTGCCGCGTACGGTCCTGCGCCAGGCGCGCTCGGACAGTCCCAGCAGGTCGCGGTCGCCGTAGCGCACCTCGCCGGTGGCCGTCAGGCCCCGGGGCAGGAGGCCCAGTACGGCCCGCATCGTGATCGACTTGCCGCTGCCGGACTCGCCGACGACGCCGACGGTTTCTCCTGCGCCGATCTCCAGGCCGACGCCGGAGACGACGGTCCGGGGGCCGTCGGGGCCCTGCCGCTCGACCCGGAGGCCGCCGACCGACAGGAGTGGCTGACGTGTGTCCTGGGCCGTGGTGCTCATGGCGGTCCCCTCGCTGTGTCTCTCGTCGTGCCGCGTCATGCCGTGCCTCCCCGGGCGGAGAGCCGTTCGTGGATGCGGTCTCCGGCCAGGTTCATCGCGGTGGCGATGACGACGATCATCAGGCCGGGTGCGAGCGCGGCGAGCGGCTGGGTGAAAAGAAGTGCCTGGTTCTCGGCGAGCATGAGGCCCCAGTCCGGTGTGCCCGGCGGGACGCCGAGTCCGAGGAACGACATGGCGGCGAGGACTCCGACCGAACTGGCGAACACCAGGAAGGCGTTGGCGATCGACACCGGCAGGACGTTGGGCCAGATGTGCCGCAGGACGATCCGCCGGTCCGGCACGCCGAGCACCTTGGCGGACTCGACGTACGGGCGGGGCACCTGTTCCAGGGTCGCCCCCCGGACCACGCGGGTGTCGAAGGGTGTGGTGAGGACGACGAGGATGGCGACCGTGGTCCAGTATCCGGCGCCGAGGGAGCCGGCGAGGACGATCAGCACCAGCAGGGTCGGGATGGACCACATGACGTCGACCCAGCGCATGACGAGTCCGTCGATCCGTCCGCCTCGGTACCCGGCCCACAGGCCCAGGAGGTTGCCGAGGAGGAATGATCCGGCGGCGATCACCAGGGGGCCGATGAAGGCGGACCGGGCTCCGGCGACGATCCGGGAGAGGGTGTCGCGGCCCAGGACGTCGGTGCCCAGCCAGTGCTGGGCGGAGGGTCCGTCCGCGATACGGGAGAGGTTCTGGGCGGCCGGGTCGTGGGGGGCGACGGCCGTTCCGGCGAGGGTCAGGAACGCGACGACGGCGATGACCGCGAGCGACAGCCCCATGACCGACCAGCGCGGCAGGCGCCGTCGGCGTTTCCCGGCGCTCTCGTTGTCCCGTGGCCGGGCGGCTCGGGTGTCCCGTTCGTACGAGGTGGTCATGACCGGCCTCCCGGGCGGACCCGCGGGTCCGCCAGCGTGTAGACGATGTCCGTCAGCAGAGCGGTGAGCATGATGGCCGCGGCCGTCATCAGGGAGACGGCCTGGATCACCGGCAGGTCCTGTGCCGTGGCCGACTTGACGAGCAACTGACCGATGCCCTGGACGGAGAAGGTCACTTCGACGAGGACCGCGCCGATGACCAGGCTCGACAGGATGAAGCCGCTCATGGTGATCACCGGGATCACCGCGTTGCGCAGCGCGTGGCCGAACAGGACCTGCCGCAGGGACAGTCCGCGGGCTCGGGCGAAGACGATGAAGTCCTGGTCGAGCACGCCGATCATGGCCGCCCGGGTGTGTTTGACGACGTAGGCGCAACTGGTGAGGGCGAGGGTCAGCGCGGGGAGGGTGAGGTGCCACACCCGGTCGAGGAAGCCCTCGCCGGCACCGAAGGCGGGGAACCAGTTCATGCGGACGGCGAAGGCGTAGAGCAGGGCCGTGCCGAGCACGAAGGTGGGGGTGGACAGGGCCACGACGGTGGCCGCGACGGTGGAGTGGTCGAGCGCGCTTCGGTGCCGGACCGCGGAGAGCACGCCGAGCCCGATGCCCAGGATCATGGTCAGGACGAAGGCGTACAGCCCGAGGAACAGGGAGGTGGGCAGCCGGGAGGAGAGTTCCGTCGAGACGGGCAGCGAGGACTGGATGGAGGTGCCGAAGCGGAGCCGTGCGGCATCGCTCGACCAGGCCCAGTACTGCTGGAGGAACGGCTCGTCGAGGTGGTACTGCCGGTTCAGCGCCGCGACGGTCTCGGGGCTGCGGGGTGTGGTGCCCAGCAGGAGGTCGACGGGATTGCCGGGGGCGAGGTGAAGCAGGGAGAAGACGGCGAAGGACACCACCATCAGCAGGACCGCGATGACGGCGAGCCTGCGCAGGATCATGCCGAGGAGGGTCGGCCGGGGCCGTCCGCGCCCTACGGTGCCGGGCCCCGTCTTCGTTGGGACAGTGGTCGTTTCGTCCAGCGCGGGGAGTGTCATCAGGCGGCCCTCAGATCCAGTGCCCAGGGGCCGTTGTTGCGCCAGGAGGCGGTGTACGCGGGCCAGGTGAGGTCGGTGGACAGCGCGTAGGTGCTCTCCAGGAAGAACAGCGGTACGAAGGGCACCTGTTCGGCGTACTCCTTCAGCAACTCCGTGTAGTAGGTCATCCGTTTCACGGGGTCGGAGGTGGCGAAGGCGTCGGCGATGAGCCGGTCGGAGGATTTGCTGCCGTAGTTCGTGGAGTTGAAGTTGCCCGCGGTGGCGTTGGCGCTGCCCAGGGCGTAGTTGAAGGCTTCACCCGGGTCGGAGGAGACCGCGCCGAGGATGGAGAAGGCCGAATGGATCTTCTTGCGGTCGCTGTTGGTGGCTTCCGCGAT
This sequence comes from Streptomyces sp. NPDC058665, assembly GCF_042714995.1. NCBI lineage: Bacteria > Bacillati > Actinomycetota > Actinomycetes > Kitasatosporales > Streptomycetaceae > Streptomyces > Streptomyces sp. NPDC058665. The sequence continues at coordinate 43,838 of NZ_JBHXRX010000045.1, read as the reverse complement.
GTCCATCTCGGGCGAGTTGACCTTGAGCTTCGCGCGGATGCCGATCTTCTCCAACTGGGCGACGACCGCCTGGCCCACGGTGCTGGCGTACTGTCCGTAGTTCGCCACGGCGATGGTCACGTCCACACCCCGCGGATACGCGGACTTCGCCATCTCGGCCCTGGCCTTGTCGAGGTCGTAGTCGTACGTGGGCACGGAGTCGATGGCGTCCTCCACCTGGCGTGTTGTTCCGAGGGGTTGGAGGAGGCCGGGGCTGAGGAGGGTGCCGGCGGGTTCGGCGTAGCCGCCGTACGCGTTGATGAGGGCCTTCTTGTCGAGGGCGTGGGCGACGGCCCGGCGAAGGTGGACGTCGTTCCAGGGGGCCACGAGGACGTTCATGCCGAACTGTCCCTGGTCGCCGGAGCCGGGGGCGGTGCTGAGCTTCACCCCGGCGGTCGAGGCGAAGGAACGGCTGTCGGACGGGAAGGCGAGGTCGACGGCCTTGGCCCGGAAGGCGAACGCCTGGCTGGTCTCACTGTCGAAGAAGGTGAAGGTGATCTTCTTGAACCGGACCTTCTCGCCCCAGTAGCGGGAGTTGGCCTCCAGTTCGGCGCCGGTCGTCGGGTTGAAGCCGGTGAGTTTCCACGGTCCGGTCCCGACGACTCCGGTGCCCGGCTGTCCGAAGGTGTCCTTGTTCTTCTGGAAGAAGGTCTTGCTGAAGATTCCCAGTGAACTGCGGGCCAGGACGCCTTCCCAGGCGGCGTTGGGCTCGGTGAGGGTGACCGTCAGGGTGTGACGGTCGGTGGCGGTGATGCTTTTGAGGGTGCTGGGGAAGTTGTAGGCGTTGGTGGAGCCTTCGGTTCGGTAGTGGTTCAGGGAGAAGGCGACGTCCTCGGCGGTCAGTTCGCTGCCGTCTGTGAAGGTGACGCCGTCGCGCAGGGTGTAGACGTAGGTGGTGGGGTTGGGGGTGGTCCAGGACTCGGCGAGCCACGGCCGTAGCTTCCCGGTCCTGGTCCTGGTCAGCAGCGGTTCCATGACGAGTCCGCCGACCCCGCTGCCGTATCCGGAGTTGTTCTTGTTGTAGTCCAGGGTGGAGACGGGCGTGGAGGCGACCCGCAGCTCCGATATGACGCCCGCGGTGACACGGCTGCCCGTGTTGGGCGAGCATCCGACGGCCATGACGGTGATGAGACCCGTCAGGATGGCTGCGACCGTGGTTCTGTTGGCCATGGAGTTGTCCTCATGTTCTCCAGATGTGCACGACATGGGGTGTGGGTTCCGGGACTTGTGTGGTCACCGGAGGGCGGCGCGATGGGCGAACCGCAGCCACCGGATGTCTCCGTGGTCGTCCGTCAGCAGGGTCGCGGTCGTCTGCCGTCGCTGCCCCGGGGAGATGAGCAGGGTGCGGTCGGTGAGGGGCCGTAGGGGAGTGGTGCGCACCCCCTGGACGGTCGGGGGGTCCGGGTTCTCCAGCCACTCCCCGAGGACGGAGCTGTCCATGACGAGCCCGTCGCCCTCCCGCCTGAGCACATACCGGTCGAGACGGGTCTCGTACGTCCCGGTCCAGGCGTCCGTGCCGATGTCCGGTACGGCCTCGGCCTCGGGGGGCTTCTCCCGCACCCCCGCACAGGTGCGGGCGATCCAGTCGAGAATGCTGCGGGCGGTGGCCGCGCCGCCGGATCCGTTGGTGAGGACCGCGACGGCCAGTTCGTGGGAGGGCATCATCGCGAAGAGGGCGGGCTGACCGTTCGCCCCGCCGCCGTGGTGGACGATCCGGTCGGGTCCGTCGCCGTCGATCCACCAGCCGAGGCCGATCTCGGGGGTGTCCTCGGCCGGTCCCGCCGGGCGCTGAGCCGCCAGGCGCAGGGTGTCGCCGAGGATCTGGCCGCCGTACAACTGGAACTGGGCGTATCGCATCAGGTCCTCCGCACTGGCCACCACCCCGCCCACGGGGTTGGCGCCGCGGGGCATGGCCCAGGGGCGGGCGAGGACGGTGCGGCCCTCGTGCCGGGTGTGGCCGACGGCGAAGCCGCGGTGCAGGACGTCCTCGGCGAAGAAGCACGCGCCCGTCATGCCGAGAGGTCCGAACAGTTCCCGTGCGACGGCGTTCTCGTACGTGGTGCCGTGCAGGGTCTCGATGATGCGGCCGAGGGGGTAGAAGGCCGCGTTGTTGTACGACCACATGCGTCCGCGCGGGGTGACCTGGCGCAGGCCGGCCATGTGCCGGACGGTCGCGGCCAGGGCGTCGTCGCCCCGGCCGGAGAGGTCGAAGAAGTCGCCCTCCCAGCCGCAGCTGTGGGTCATGCACTCGCGGACGGTGGCCTGTGCCGAGGCGTCCTCGTCGGCGACCGCGAAGCCGGGCAGCTGGGCGCGGACGGGGTCGTCCAGGTCCAGGGCGCCCCGCTCGGCGAGTTGCAGGAGCGCGGTCACGGTGAAGGTCTTGGAGATGGACCCGATCTGGAACAGAGTCTCGCCGTCGACCGGCCGGGGGTGCGGAACGCTGGTCACGCCGATGCCGGTGGTCGCCGTGCGCCCGGCGTGGAGGACGCCGAGGGCCAGTCCGGGGACGTCGTCGGTCCGCATCTCCTGGCGTGCGTGGGCCAGCAGGGCGGGGTCGAGGGTGCCGTCCGGCTTGATCGGTCCGGTCATCGGGGCCACATCCGCTCGAAGAGGCCCATCCAGTTCTCGCCGAGGACACCGCGGATCTCGGTCTCGGAGAAGCCGCGTTCGTCCATGCGGTCGGCGAGGGCGCCGATGGTCCGGGGGGTGGTGATGCCGGCCGGGTAGTTCCACGGCGGGGGCGGGTAGTTCTCCGGGGACCAGGCGCCGGAGTCGATCATCTCCTGGTACTCGCCGGTGGTGATCGCGCAGTAGTCGAGGCCCAGGCCGACGTGTCCACTGCCGACCAGTGAGTCGATGTGCACGATGTGGTCGATGAACTGGTCCAGGGTCGGCGCTGGGTCCGGGGAGACGAAGGCGGGGAATCCGTTCATGCCGAGGACACCGCCGGACGCGGCGATGCCCCGGATGATCTCGTCGGGCAGATTGCGCCGGTGGGCCTTCACCGCGTGGGCGTTGGAGTGCGAGGCGACGCAGGGCGCGGTGGACACCTCCAGGGCCTCGGCACAGGTACGCCAGCCGGTGTGCGCGAAGTCGACCAGGATCCCCGTCCGGTTCATCTCGGCGATCATCCGGCGGCCGAGGATGCTCAGACCCGCGTCCGAAGGCTCCTCGCAGCCGTCGCACAGGGGATTGCGCCGGTTGTACGCGAGTCCCATCATGCGGATCCCGAGCCGCTGGTACACCTCGACGAGGTCGGGGTCGTAGTCCAGGGCGCGGGTGGACTGGAAGTGCGGCAGCACGCCGAGCCGGCCGTCGCGGTGGGCCGCGCGGATGTCCTGGGCGGACCGGACCTGGGTCAGCCGGGGGTCGTTCCGGATCATCCGGTAGACGGCACCGAGCGCGGCGACCGCGCCGCCCGGATCGCCGCCACCGACGCTCAGCGCGCACGTGGAGAATCCGCCGTCGATCCAGTCCGCGTAGCCCGGGACCCACAGATCGGGCGGGCAGGTCGCGTCGATGATCAGCGCGTCTCTCCAGCCGGACGTCCCTTGATTACTCATGCGGCTAAGGTGTAATACCTTACCCGGAGGGTGTCAAGCAGATCTCTCAGGAGTTTTGAGAGAGGACCAGGTGAAGGAGATGGCATGTCACTTCGTTCCGCTTCCACTTCCCCGGTGGTGATCGGCAGCGAGCGCAGCGAAGTGGGCCTGCCCGCCGCGATGGCGATCCTGGCGGGCGGGGGCTCGGCCCTCGACGCCGTCGAGGAGGGCCTGCGCCGCTGCGAGGACAATCTGTCCGACCACTACGTCGGTACGGGCGGTCTGCCCAACGCCCGGGGAGTGGTCGAACTTGACGCCTCGGTGATGGTGGGGTCCACCCGGCGTTTCGGAGGGGTGGGGGCGGTCAAGGACTTCGCCCATCCGATCTCGATCGCCCGCGCGGTGCTGGAACGTCTGCCGCAACACAGCCTGTTGGTGGGCGAGGGCGCCGAACTGTTCGCGGAGGAGAACGGCTTCACCCGGAGCGATCTGCTCACGGAGGAGTCGAAGGCGCTGTGGCGCGGTGCGCTGGAGCCGTCGCGGGAGTCCGTGGAGGGCGAGAACACCCGCGCCAGGGCGGGCGACCGGCACTACCGGGAGACCGCCAGGGAACTGGTCGAGCGCTTCGCCCCGCATCCGGGCCCCTGGGGGACGATCAACATCCTCGCGCTCGACGCCACGGGCGAGTTGGTCGTCGGTGTCTCCACGAGCGGATACCCGTGGAAGTACCCGGGCCGGGTCGGCGATTCGGCGCTGCCCGGGGCCGGGAACTACGCGGACACCCGCCACGGCGGTGCGGCCTGCACCGGCCGGGGCGAGCTGAGCATGCGGGCCGTCGGCGCCCGGAGCATAGTCGAGTCCCTGCGCGCCGGGCTCGGCCCCGCCGAAGCCTGCCTCGCGATGCTCAAGGACGCCGCGACGCTCCCCGACACGTACCGCGCCGAACTGCGGTGCCTGGCACTGACACCCGACGGCCGGCACGGCGCCGCCGCCGGTATGGAGGGGTCCGTCTACGCGGTGATGACGACGTCGTCCACCGAGCCGGAGACGCACCCCCGGAGCGTGCTGTGAAGGTCTTCATCTCCTCCGACATGGAAGGCACGGCCGGGCTGGTGGACTGGGACCAGTGCTCGCGCGACGGGTCGCAGTACGCCCACGCCGTTGGGTTGCTGACCGCCGAGATCAACGCGGCCATCAAGGGCGCGGCCGACGCGGGAGCCACGGAATTCCTGGTCAACGACTCGCACTCGGCGATGACCAACCTCCGGCCGGACGCCCTCGCCGGCCGGGCCCGGTACCTCTCGGGCCGGTACAAGCCGATGTACATGATGGAGGGGCTGGACGACAGTTTCGACGCCGTCTTCCTCGTCTCGTACCACGGTTCGGCGAGCAGCCACGCGTCCACGCTGTCGCACACCTACTACTCCCCCTCCCTCGCCGAGGTCCGGATCAATGACGTCGTGGCCGGTGAGTCGGGGGTCAACGCGCTGGTGGCCGGCGCGTACGGCGTGCCTGTCTCGCTGGTCACCGGTGACCAGGTGACGGCGGAGGAGACGCTGCGCTTCTGTCCGGGGGTACAGACCGCCGTGGTGAAGCGTTCGGTCAGCCGGTACGCCGCCGAGTCGCTGCACCCGTCGGACGCCACCGAACTGATCCGCGACCGGGCGAGAACCGCGATCGAGCGGCTGGACCGTACCCCGGCACCGGGGTTCGGCGGTGCCACGGATCTCACCCTCACGTTCCGCTCCAGCGACTACCTCGAACTGGCCTGTCGTATCGAGGGCGTCCGTCCCGCGACCGGCCTGTCCGCGCGGATCACCGCACCGGACACGCTGGAGCTGTACCGCCGGTTCGTCACCGTGGTCTTCCTGTGCCGGAGCCTGCCGGGATGAGCGGAACGACCACGAAGCCCCTGTCCCCGCTCACACCACGCCCGCACGTCCCCGCACGGAAGGTGACCGCACAGCCATGAACCGACTTGACCACAAGGTGGCGATCGTCACCGGGGCGGGCAACGGGATAGGGCGCGCGATCGCCCACCGGCTGGCCGCCGCCGGCGCCGGGGTCGCGGTGTCCGACCTGTCGGAGCCCGATGCCGAGAAGGTGGCGCGGGAGATCGGCGATGCGGGCGGAAGCGCCATCGCCGTCCGCGCCGACGTGTCGGACGCCGCGCAGGCCGAGCACCTGGTGGCGGCCACGGCAGGGGCCTGGGGGCGCCTGGACATCCTCGTCAACAACGCGGGGGTGGGCGGCCCGAAGGGGCGGCTGCACGAGGTCGAGCCGACGGACTTCGACCGCGTATTCGACGTCAATCTGCGGGGCACCTTCCTGTGTTCGAAGTACGCCCTCGGCCACTTCCTGGAACAGGGAGACGGCCGGATCGTCAACATCGCCTCCACCTACGGCCTCGTCGGCGCGCCCCAGGCACCCGCCTACTGCGCGACGAAGGGCGGCATCATCAATCTGACCCGTCAGATGGCCGTGGACTACGGCGGGGACGGCATCCGCGTCAACGCCCTGTGCCCCGGATACATCGACACCGCGCTCGGGGCGCGGGGGCGGCGGCTGTCCCCGAAGGAGTTCGCGCGGGCGACCGCCGTACGGGAGAGGGCGGCCCGGCGGCAGCCGCTGGGGCGCCAGGGCGACCCGGCCGAGGTGGGCGAGGTGGCCCTGTTCCTGGCGTCGGACGCGGCGTCGTTCATGACCGGGTCCGTGGTCACCGTCGACGGCGGATGCGTCACCACGTTCAACTACGGAGAGGCGAGCAATTGACCCGGGAAGTACGCCGTCGGGACGCCCCCGCGACGGCCTCACCCGACCCATAGGTACGGTTTAATACCTTACCGAGGGGCGTGACCGTTCCGTACACAGACCCAGAGACCCACCCCGGGCAGACCCCCGCTCGTGGGTCCCTCCCCCCATGAAGGAGCCGCATGACCAGCTCTCCACCACCGGAACTCACGGTGTCGCACATGTCGTTGCGCGACCAGTGCGGCCAGGCGATCCGGGCCCTCATCGTCTCGGGCGGACTGCAACCCGGGGAGATCCACTCCATCGGCTCGCTCGCCGAGAAGCTCAAGGTGTCGATCACACCGGTCCGGGAGGCCCTGCTCGACCTGGCGCGCGACGAACTGATCGAGATGCTGCGCAACCGCGGCTTCCGGGTGGTCGCCCTCAGCGACGAGGACCTGGACGAATTGATGGATCTGCGGCTGATGCTGGAGGTGCCGGCCGTCGAACGCATAGCGGCCGCGCGCCCCACCCCGGACCTGTCCGGACTGCGCCACATCGCGGACGAGATCTCCCAGTACGCCGCCGACGGCGACATGGTCAACTTCGTCGCCCGTGACCGGGACCTCCACCTCGGGATCCTGGAGCGGTACGGAAACCGCCGTCTCGTCCAGCACGTCGGACTGCTCCGCGACCAGACCCGCCTGTCCGGCCTCCAGAAGGTCGCCGGATCCCCGGAGTTCTTCCGCTCCGCCGCCGAGCACGGCGAACTGCTCGACCTGATCGAGGCGGGCCGGTCCCAGGAGGCCGCGGACCTCATGCGGCGCCATCTGCACCACACCCGCGGACTGTGGTACGGGCGGGCCGAGGAGGCCGAACGGTGAGTGCGGCGAGCGGCACGGAAACCGGGCGGGCGATGCGGTACTGGTCCGCGCGGGAGGTCGAGGACCATGTCACGCTGCGCGCCGCGACCGAGGCCGTCCGCGCGGCGTTCCTGAACGACGCGCCGGCCGGGCACGAACAGCCGCTGAGGCTGTCCCTGGGCGACGGCCGGATGCTGGTCATGGCGGCCCGGCGGCACTCCGACGGGAACGCGATCGTCAAGGTCGTGAAGGTCGCCACCGACGCGGCGTCCGGCGGACGCACACCGATGATCGACGGGACGCTGCTGTGGGTCGGCGGCAGCGGCGAACCGGTCTGGGCCGCCGACGCCGACGTCCTGACCGTGCTGCGGACCGCGGCGATGGTCGGTCTCGCCACCGATGCCCTCGCCGTGAGGCACGCGCACCGGCTGACGGTGCTCGGCGCGGGGGAACAGGCCGCCGCGCAGGTCGCGGCGGTGGCCCTGGTCCGCCCGGTGGACGAGGTCACCATCTGGAACCGGACCCGCCGCCGGGCCGACCTGCTCGCCGAGCGCCTGACCGCGACGATGCCGCGGGCCCGCGTGAGCGTCGCGGACGACCCGGACAACGCCGTACGGGGCGCCCATGTCGTCTGCTGCGCGACGGGCGCCACCGAACCGCTGTTCTCCGCGTCCTCACTGGGGCCGGAAGCCCACCTCAACGCGGTGGGGTCGTACCGGGCGGCGATGCGGGAGTTCCCCGCCGAACTCCTCGGCAGCGCCTCGTACGTGGCGGTGGACGACGCCTCCGCGTGCGCGGTCGAGTCGGGCGAGATCGTGGAGGCCGTCGAACGGGGCCTGATCCAGCCCGGTCGGCTGCGTGACCTGGCCACTCTGCTCACGGAGCGGCCCGTGCGCCGGGGACAGACCGTGTTCAAGTCCGTCGGCACCGCCCTGGCCGACCTGGCCGTCGCCGAACTGCTCGCCACCGGAACGACACACGGTGCGGACACGGGCGCGGGTACGGACACGGCGTCCGGCCGTCCCGGGGACGTGTAGGGCGATGAACGCGAAGGCACCGGAGGAAATCCGCCATGTCGTCGTCATCGGCGCGGGCGTCATCGGCCTGTCCACCGCGTGGTTCCTCCAGGAACGGGGAATCGGGGTGACCGTGGTGGAACGCGACCATGTCGGCGCCGGTGCCTCCCACGGCAACGCGGGATGGATCATCCCGGGACGGGCCGTACCGCTCACCGAGCCGTCCGCCCTCACCGAAGGACTCAAGAGCCTGGTGGGCCCCCACGGTCCACTCGGTGTCTCCCCCCGCTGCGGTCCCGCCACCCTGCTGTTCCTGGCACGCTTCGCCCGCCACTGCACGCCCGGACGCTGGAACCGCGCCCGGCGGGGGCTCCTCGGACTCAACGCCGCGAGCATGGCCGCGTACGACCGGCTGATCGCCGGAGGGCTCGACGTGCCCGTGATCGACGCGCCGATCGTGGCCGCCTTTTCCTCCCCCGACCACATCGGCCATCTGTCCCCCGGCGACGATCTCGCCGCGCTGACCCTCGGCGAGGCCCACTCCCTGGTCCCCCAGCTCGGCCCACGCGTCCGCGCGGCGGTCCACATCCGCGACGCCCGCTATGTGGAACCCGACCTGCTGGTAAGGGGCCTGGCGAAGGCGGTGGCCGACCGCGGCGGGACGATCCACACCGGTCGGACGGTGACACGGGTACGTCCCGGGGCAGGTGTCGACACCGATGACGGCACGGTCGACGGGGATGCCGTCGTCATCGCCACGGGAGGCGCGCTGAGCACCCTGGCGAAGGAGCACGGGGTACGCGTCCCGGTCGCCGCCGGGCGCGGCTACTCGTTCACCGTACGGCTCGGCCGGCCCGCCCCCGGCCCGGTCTACCTGCCGGAACAGCGTCTTGCGTGCACCCCGGTCCCGGGCGGGCTGCGCATCGCGGGCGTGATGGAGTTCGCGCGGCCCGGGGCACGGGCGGATCACCGCCGTTTCGATCAGATCGCCCGGGACGCCGCGTCCATGCTGTCCGGCGCCGACTGGTCCAGCCGTACGGACGAATGGGCCGGGGACCGTCCGCTCACCCCGGACGGCCTCCCCCTCGTGGGCCCCACCCGCACACCGGGCGTCTGGGTCGCGGGCGGGCACGGGATGTGGGGCGTCACCCAGGGCGCGGCCACCGGCGCCCTGCTCGCCGACCACCTCGCCACGGGCGTCGCCTCGGACGCCCTGCGGCCCCTGGACCCGCGCCGGTGAACCCGGCCGGCGGCGACACCGGTTCATGCCATGAAGGGGACCCGGGACTGCCCCAACTCCCCACCGCGACACCGTGGTTCGCCGCGGAGCGGGTGAACGCGCAGGTCACCCGGATCACCGAACCCCATCTCCACGCCCTGGTCGCGGCGAACCTGTGGTGGATACGGGGAGCCGCACGGGACGTGGTCATCGACACCGGTCTGGGTGTCGCGTCCCTGCGCCGCCATCTCCCTGCCCTGTTCGCGCACGACCCCCTCGCGCTGATCACGCACACGCACCTCGATCACGTCGGCGGCGCCCACGAGTTCGGGGAGGTCGGGGTCCATGCCTCCGAGGCGGACGCCCTCCGCCACCCGGCCGAGGCGAGCCTGCACACCACGACACAGCTGGACCTTCTCGGCATCGACGTCTCGGGCTTCACGTTCCCCGAGCTGCTGCTCGACGCCGCCCCCTCGGACGACTTCGAGCCCGCCGCGTACGGCGTCCGTCCGGTGCTCACACCACCCCGCCGGCTGAGCGACGGCGACCTCATCGACCTCGGCGACCGCACTCTGCGCGCCCTGCACACTCCCGGCCACTCGCCCGGGAGCATGGTCCTGCTGGACGAGACCGCCCGCGTTCTGTACTCGGGCGACGTGATCTACGAGGGCGGCCTGCTGGACGAGATGCACGGCGCCGACATCCCGGCGTACGTCACGACGATGCGCCGCCTCCTCGACCTGGACATCGTGGAGGTCCGCGCGGGTCACGGCGCCCCGTTCGACGGCGCCCGGATGCGGGAGATCGCCTCGGACTACATCCGCCGCCGGGCGGTCTTCGGCGCCTGAAGGTCGTAGGCGCGGCTGCTCGAGGGTCCGGTAGGAACGGACCAGAGAACCGGTGTTGCTGTCAGAAGTTTTGACAGCGTGTGATTTCAGGTGTTGGCCCCGAGCGCGTTGACACGGCTTGCGTACTCGCGGCGGGCCTTGCGTTGCGCCGGGATCGCCGAGTTGTTGTCGAGCGGCTTGCAGCGGTCGAGGAGTTGGCGGTGAACCTCCGGCGTGCTGCTGACCCGCAGGGTGTAGCCCTGGCCGCGCCGTACGGTCACACCCTGGTCGAGCGCGGCCCGCGCGGCGGGCTCCAGTTCGGCGGCGCGGAGGAAGCCGGCGACCTTGCCCGGCATGTCGACGGCGACCGGCAGCTCCGGAGCCGGGGCGTCCGCGCTGGCTGTGGTGTGCTCGGGCATGAGGTCGGCGACGGCGGTACGGATGGCGCCGCGGCTGACGTGGCAGTCGCGGGCCAGAGCGGCGATGGACTGGCCACCCAGGTACGCGGCGCGAACGGCGACGGCCTTCGCCGCTGTGACGACCGGGCGGCACCCGCCCTTCTTGCCCTTGGCCTCGGCGGCCCGCAGTCCGTCGTAGGTCAGCTTGCGCTGGAGGTCGCGCTGGAGTTCGCCGGCGGAGGCGAGGGTCTGCACCATGAACTTCACGGTGGACTGCGGTTCGCCAGTGCGCGGGTGGCGGGCGGTGAGGTCCATCGCGGAGAACGCGCCGTCGTGGATGCGCAGGGCGAGACGCTCGCGGTGCAGCACATCGAGGATGTGTTGGCGATCGTCTCAGGCCGCTTGACGGTCCTCCCCACGCCGTAGCGCACTACGAAGTAGAGGCGCCGGGTTTGAGCATCACGCTGACGGGTTCGGGAACCTGGTGTGAACATGTCCACATGGACACTGAATCCCTGTATCTCGACCTGTATGACGCAGTCGCGGACCGCGCGGAGTACACCCAGGCTGATAGCTCTCAGCGTGCCGCGCTGACCGAGGCCGTGATAACGGCCCTGACAGCAGGGGCTCTCGGTGCGTTCGTGACCGGTTTCGCGCAGAGACTTGCCGAGCGGACATCAGACGGCCTCGTAGACCGGGTAAAGGGACTCTTACACCGGGGCGCGGGGCAAGGAGACGACGACCCGGCGCAAGCCGTCGAGGCCCTTCAGCTACTGGAGGCCTACCTGCCGCTCCTCCGGGACTCGACTGCCGCCCAGCGGCTCGAGGAGGAGCGCTGGGTGGCAGTGGAACTGGAATCTCGGGGCTTTCCTTCTCACGTAGCCGCTGCCGTGGCAGCCGAGATGGTTGGCCGGATTCGGGACGCCGACGGGCGGAACTCCTGAATGATCACGCAGCGCGAGTTGCGGATCTGGGCACTGGAGTTCTCCAGCCGCCTCAAGAATTCTCACCAGCCGGAGGACTGGGCGGCTGCTGTGGCTGGAGAGCAACACCTGCTCCGACCGTTTCTACTTGCCCTGTCGAACCATCCGAAACTGGTCGCGCTGGTATGGCTCATTCTTGACCTGGGGGAAGAGACCGACCACGGGCAAAGCTCCCGCCAATACGCCACCCAGTTCCTGGATGAGACGTTCGCGGAGATTGTCGTCAGATGGCCGAGCCCGGCGCCCACGCGCATACCGCAGCAGATCCCGCTGAGCAAGCTGCCTCTGCCGCAGTACACCCCGCTGAACAAGCTGCCCATCTCGCAGCACATCCCGCTGAGGCCTGGTCGGGAGCCTGCGTTCGTGTTTCTCGACGGGTTGCTGCATCAGGGCCAAGAGGAGACAGTCCGGGCGCTCTACCGCCGCATGCATAACCGCGCCGTGGACTCAGTGACGGAGTGTGTCCGGCACAGCAAGAATCTGGCCGAGTGGCAAGAAAACATGCGGATGCAGCTACTGGCTCTGCACGCTCTAAGCGTTGTTCTTGTCACGAATCGCTATGCCGATGCCCCCGCAGGGACACGCGCACCCTGGTCGGTGGCCCTTGCGGAACGGCTCTTCACTCCCGTCGAACTCGTCGATATGCGCAGGGCCGAGGCGTACACAGAGGAGCAATATGCACACCTGATGACAGCGGTGACTGACGGATCCACCACTCAATCGGGACTCGACGAACTGATCCGGCAGTACCGTCGTGCAGCCGCTGAGTTCAGGCTGCGGACGGGAGGTCGGCCGCTGGATGGGCTGGACGAATTGAGCTCGCGATACCGTCGTGTAGCCGCCGAATTCATCCGGCTGAGAACCGGAGGCCAGTCGCAGCTGCCATCGGTTGCTCAGTCTCGGCAGGACCGCTACGAGGCCGAAGCCAAGCGCCTTTTTCACATGCGAAAGGAGCTTCGGACGATGCGGGGCCGCTACCTGGTCCCTCCGTACCTCGTAGGTGAGTTGGACAGCATCCTCCGCAACGCGTCCACAACAGAGGGCGACAAGAACGTGGGGTGAGCCTCGCCCTGATCGGGCTGCCCGATGAACACATCGCGCTCGTTCGAGGGCCGAGGGCCGAGGGCCGGCGGCGCGGGGTGCTCATGGCTGTGATCGTACGGACAGCGCCTTCACCCAGGCGAATCGCTTACTTTGCTCTTTTGGTCCGGCTTCGAATGATGTCCCGAACGTCATCGCTCGTACGAGGATTCCGGGGTTGACTCCCTGACCGTGCGCGGGGACACGCTGTTCGAGCTGACCGACGCCCTGTTGTGTGCGGACGGGCCGGTGAAGACGCCGGTGGACCTCACGCTGACCGCCGAACACCGGCGCGGGCACGGCGCGATGTACGAAGCCTTGAACGGCGGGAACGTCGATGTACCACGGCTGCGGCAGGTGCTGGCCGGGCTGCCGCAGCCCGAGGCCGCCGACGGGCGCCTGGTCCTGGCCGTGGATGTCACCCACTGGCTGCGGCCGGACGCGCCGACCAGTGCGGACCGCTTGTTCTGTCACGTCTACGGCCGCAGCGGACGCTCGTCGGACCAGTTCGTGCCCGGCTGGCCCTACTTGTTCGTCGCCGCGCTGGAGTCGGGCCGGGCCTCGTGGTGCCAGATCCTGGACGCGCTGCGGTTGGGGCCGGCCGACGACGTCGCAGAGGTCACCGCCGCCCAGGTCCGCCGGGTGGTCACCGACCTCATCGAGATGGGCCGCTGGAAGCCGGGTGACTGCGACAGCCTGGTCGTCTTCGACGCCGGCTACGACGCTCCGCGCCTGGCCTATCTGTTGGAAGGACTGCCGGTGGAGGTCCTGGGGCGGATGCGCACGGACCGCGTGATGCGTCGACCCGGATCATGGCACCTACACCCTGCTCGCCGAGCCATTCCAGGATGAGCATCGTCGTACCCGCGTGTCAGACGGCGGACCATCCGTCGTCCACGGGCAGGATCGCGCCGTTGATGTTGCTCGCGGCCTCCGAGGCGAGGAACAGGATCGCCGCCGCCTGTTCCGCCGGCTGGGACACCCGGCCGAGGTTGACGAAGTGCGGGCCGAGAGCCACCGGGCCGTGCGCGGTCCGGTCGGCTTCCACCGCGATGGCGGTCGCGGTGCCGCCCGGGCAGACGGCGTTGGTGCGGATGCCGTTCTTGCGGTACATCACCGCCAGTGACTTCGTCAGTCCCACCACGCCGTGCTTGGAGGCCGTGTAGGCGGCGCCCGCCGCGCTGCCGCGCAGCGAGGCCTCGGAGGCGGTGTTCACGATGACGCCGTGGCCCGCGGCCAGCATGTGCGGCAGCACGGCACGGGTGAGCAGGAACGGCGCGGTGAGATTGACCCGGACGACCCGATTCCATTCGGCGTCGCTCACGTCGGCCAGGGCCGACATGCTGTCCATGATGCCGGCGTTGTTCACCAGGACGTCCACGCCGCCGAACCGCTCCACCGCCGTCGCCGTGACCCGGTCCACGACGGCCTGTTCGCTCAGGTCGCCCGTGAGGGGCACCGCGGTGCCGCCCGCCCGCTCGATCTCCCTGACGACCGCGTCCGCCCCCTCCGCGTTGAGGTCCGCCACCACGACTCGGTCACCTTGCGCGGCGAAGGCGAGCGCGGTCGCGTGTCCTATGCCCGACCCCGCTCCGGTGACGATCACGCTGCGCCCGTTCGGTTCGCCGGTCATGAAGTGCTCCGTCCAAGAGGTGCTCACGCGCGGTGACTTGTGTCCCCGGCGCAGGCATCCTACTTATTTTTGTCTCTGAGTGACATAAAGTATGGGTGGATACTGCTCATGGCTTTGACCGAGGCGCCGGAGGAGCGGATGACCGCAGCTCAAGGACGGACCGGGCGACCTCCGCTGACGGAGGAACGCAAGGCCGCCATCCGGCTGGAGATCGCCCGAGCCGCGGTCGGCCTCTTCATCGCGCAGGGAGTCGCCGCGACCACGGGCGAGCAGATCGGACAGGCGGTCGGCGTCTCGGCGCGCACCGTCTGGCGCTACTTCCCCACCAAGGAGAGCTGCGTACGACCCCTGTTCTCGTCCGGTATCGACGCGATCGCCGCCGCGCTGCGGCAGTGGCGTCCCGGCAGGCCCCTCGAGGAGGCCTTCGACCACGTATGGACTCCCGACGTGGTCGTGCCCGGACCGGACGTCGGCGCCCTGCTGCGACTGACCCGGACCGAACCGGGCCTGCGTGCCGTCTGGCTGCGGACCCATGACGAGGCGGAACCCGCCTTCGCGCGCGCCCTCGCCGAACGAGCCGGTCTGCCCTCCGACGACGTACGGCCGGCGATCTGGGCGGCCATGCTCAATGCCGCCCTCCGCGCGGCGGTCGAACACCACGCCTACCGAACGCCCGAGCCGGGCGCCGGCCCCGAGGCCGAACGAGCCGATCTCGCGGCGAGCCTGCGCACCGCTCTGGCCGTGACGGCGGCCGGGCTCACCTGACTTCCGGTGGCCTCCGGATCGCGCGGGGCAGCGGGGCCAGGTGTACGTCCATCCGGCCGTCCGGTCCCTCGCGCACGGTGGCTCGGACCCCGTACACCTGCTCCAGGAGGGGCGGGGTGAGGACCGAGGCGGGCGTACCGGAGGCGATGACGCGGCCGGCGTCGAGGAGCACCAGATGGTCGCAGTAGCGCGCGGCGAGGTCGAGTTCGTGCAGCGCCGCGACGACCGTGGTGCCGGTGCGCGAGAGCATGTCCATGAGGTGGAGCCGGTGGCCGACGTCCAGGTGGTTGGTGGGTTCGTCGAGCAGCAGGGCCGGGGTCTCCTGAGCCAGTGCACGGGCGATGTTGACCCGTTGGCGTTCTCCTCCGGACAACGTCGTCCAGGCCCGGTCGGCGAGTGCCGTCACGCCCATCGTTGCCATGGCTCGTTCGATCGCTCGGGCGTCCTCTCCTCCGCCGGCCGGTCGCGCGCGGTACGGAGCCCGGCCGAGCATGACGACCTGCGACACGGTCATCTCGACGTCGGGGCTGGTCTCTTGGGCGACGAAAGCCAGCCGGCGGGCGATGGCGCGCCTCTTCAGCGTCGTGACGTCGGTCCCGTCCAGCAGGGCCTGCCCCGCCGAGGGCCGGTGTACGCCGGCGAGGAGGCGCAACAGCGTGGACTTGCCCGAACCGTTGGGTCCGATCAGCCCGGTGAAGGAGCCCGGCGGCACGGTGAAGGTGACGCCGTCCACGACCGCGCGCCCGCTCACCGTCCACCCAAGGGAGCGCGCCGCGTGCCCCGTACCCGTCATGGCGTCCCCACCCGTCGGCGCAGCAGCACTGCGAAAGCCGGGACACCGATGAGCGCGGTCAGCACGCCGACCGGCATCTCCCGGGGACTGAAAGCGGTCCGCGCGGCCGTGTCCGCCCACACCAGGAAGACCGCGCCGAGGAGGGCGGCGGAGGGCAGCAGCATCCGGTGGGTGCCTCGGGTGAGGATCCGCACCGCGTGCGGCACCAGGAGGCCCACGAAACCGATGGCGCCGCTCGCCGCGACGAGGGCACCGGTGACGACGGCCGTCACCGCGTACAGCACCACCTCACCGCGCCGCGGCGAGAAGCCGAGGGTGGCGGCGGTCTCACGGCCGAAGGCGAGGGCGTCGAGGGCGCGGGCGTGCGACAGGCAGACGAGCAGGCCGACCCCGGTGGCCAGGGCGCACACGCCCACCGAGACCCAGTTCGCCGAGGCGAGCGAGCCGAGCAGCCAGAACGTCATGGCTCTCGTGCGCTCGGCGTCGCCGGAGCGGACGATGACCAGACTGGTGAGCGCGCTGAACAACTGGGACGCCACGACACCGGAGAGCACCACTCGCGTCGAGGAACCGGGCGAGCGGCCGAGCAGGAGCAGAACGCAGCCGAATGCCGCGAGAGCGCCGGCGAAGGCGCCGACCGGCACGCCGAGGGAGCCGACGCCGAGCACCAGGACCAGGACCGCACCGGTGGACGCGCCCGAGGACACCCCGAGGAGATAGGGGTCGGCCAGCGGATTGCGGGTCACGGCCTGGAGAACGGTGCCGCACACCGCGAGACCCGCCCCCACCAGTGCGGCGAGCAGGACGCGGGGCAGTCTCAGGTTCCACACGATGCTGTCGCGCAGCGGCGGCAACGGCTCCCAGGGCGCGCCGAGATGGACGCCTATGGTGCGGGCCACGTCCAGCGGCGGTATGTCGGCGCTGCCCGTGCCGACGGCGACGAGCGCGGACAGTGGCAGGAGAACGCCGCAGCAGACGAGGACGAGCAGGCCCCGGAAGCGCGTGCTCCGACGTCCGCCCGCCGTCGCGGTGTCCGGCGGACGGTTCTCCGCCGGTGTGGTGTCCGGCGCCGTGGTGTCCGTCGTCATCGCCGTGCGAAGACGACGTAGTCGTCGAGGTACTGCCAGACCGTTCCCACCTCGGTGAAGCCGGCGGTGCTCAGGGCCGACAGGTGGAAGTGCAGTGGCGACTTCGGCTGCGGGGGCCGGTCCGCGAAGCGACGCTCGCGTTCGGCGGCGAACGGGGCGGTTCCGGGCTGGGCGGTCGCGAGTTCGTACCAGGCGTCCCAGGTGTCCGCTCCGGCGGCGAACGACTCGCGCTGGACCTCGGCGTCATGCTGTTCGGACAGGGCGCCGAGGGTCTCGTTGCCGGGCTCGTACCGCAGATGGTCGGCGTTGAGGAAGATCGCGCCCGGAGGCAGCAGGTCACCAAGTGCGGTGTAGACACGGAGTAGTTGGGAGGGGGAGAGCCAGTGCAGGGCGGTCGAGGAGACGACGGCGTCGATCCTCTCGCCCGCCAGCGGCTCGATCCAGTCGGCCCGTACGAGGTCGGAGTCCACGACGGTGGCCCGGCCGCCGTGCTCGGCGAGCACCGCGTCGGCCAGGCGCAGCAGCACGGGGTCGTAGTCGACGGCGGTGACCCGCGCTCGGGGGAACGCGGTCAGGACGCGGTCGGCCAGGGAGCCGGGGCCGCAGGCGAGGTCGAGGACATGGAACGGCTCGGTCAGGTGCAGGCGCAGTACGTCGAGCATCGACCGGAAGCGCAGCTCCCGGTGGGCGACATAGGCCGTCTGCTGGGCGTCCCAGCGTTCCAGGAGGGCGCGCGGGGACAGGGCGATTGCGGTGTAGTTCATACAGTTGTCCCGGTTCTTTCGGAAGGTCGGCGGGAGGCCGTCGAGGCGTGGCGGTGGGTGGCGTCAGCCGTAAAGTTCGGCGAGGCCCTTGCTCAGTTCCTCCACCAGGCTGACGCTGCGGACGGAGGGGTCCATGGCCGATCCGGGCACCACGACGAAGCGGTTCTCGCGTACGGCGCCGAGCTGTGAGGTGACGGGATTGCCGCGGAGGAACTTCATCTTCGCCTCGGCGCTGTCCCCGTCCCCACCGCGGGTCAGGTCCGCCAGGACGATGACCTCCGGGTCGCGCTCGGCTATCTCTTCCCAGTTGCCTTCCGGCCACTGCTGCGGGATGTCGTCGAACGCGTTGTCCAGTCCCACCAGTTCGCTGACGGTAGAGGGCAGCCCGCCGTGCCCGGCGATGTGCGGGGTGGAGGTGCCGGAGTAGTACCACATCAGGTCCGCGTCGATGCCCTTCGGGGCCTCGCGCACCGCCTGGTCGAGCCGGGTGCGGAGTCCCTTGACGACCTTCTCGCCACGTTGGCGGACGTCGAAGACCGCAGCGATGTCCTCGACCTCGTGGAAGACGGCGTCGAAGCGCACCGGCTCGGCCGTCAGTTCCGGGTCCTCGCAGTCATGGACGGAGAGGTAGGCCGGCACGCCGAGTTCCTTCCAGCCGGCCCGGGAACCGGCCGCGTCGTCCGCGAACGCGGAGGCGCGTGTGGAGTAGAGGAAGTCGGGCTCCTCGGCGAGCGTCGCCTCGTGGTTGGCGTACAGATCCGCGAGCGTCGGAACCTTCTTGTACTCGGCGGCCAGCGCGGGAAGCACCGGGTCGGTCTGGTAGGAGGTGCCGGCCATCCGGTCCGCCAGTCCCAGGCTGAGCATGATCTCCGTGGCGTTCTGCTCCAGGGAGATGGCCCGTTCCGGGGGGCGGGGCACCCGCACCTCCGTGCCACAACTGGTGATGACAGCCCCGGCCGACCGGGCCGCGGGTGCGTGCGCCGAGGAGGCGGCGCCGTCCGAGCCGCAGGCGACAAGTCCGGGCAGCAGAAGGCAGGCACCCGCCAGTCCTCTTGTGAAAGTGATTTTCATATTCACGGAGTTTACGCATGCCGCCGTACCACCTGAACGTCCGGGTGTCCCGAGCCGGCCGCCGGCAGGCAGGCGCGTGGAGCGCGTGGTCCGGGGCCGACGCGATAAGAAAGGGTGAGGCTATGGCGACGTGTACGAAGTGCGGTACGCGGAAGCGCCGTTGGCCTCGATCCTGCCCCGGTGCCGTTCCGGGGCCGACCGGGCCGAGACGGCTTCGGACATCGGAGATCCCCTACTACAACCAGTGGGTTTCCCTCTGGGCGGCTGACCCGTCTCCAGCGTGAGACGCAGGAGAACAACGGGAGCGACCGCAGCTTCAACCGGATCATGAACGACGAGTACGACGTGGCCATGAACGTGACCATCACCAGCGCCGCCGACCGAGAGTCAGCCGCCTCGTGACAACCGCCCGGCAGGCCGGCTGCTTCGGCCCGGCCGGTTGGGCGGTGCAAGGCCGGACGGCCGCCCCCGGCAAAGGAGGGCTGTCCGTGCAGGACCTTCCCGGCGGATCACATGAAGGTGAGCACCCTGTCTGTCCCGCCAAGCAGCAGGTCAGACAGGGTGCGGCGGTGTCCCCTAGGGCGAGGCGGTGGGGTGCGGGGAGCGGAGTACAAGCAGGGTGATCTCGCTGGGGGCGAAGACGCGGAACGGCGGGCCCCAGAAGCCGGTGCCGCGGCTGGTGTAGAGGAGCGTGCGGGCGCCGTGGCGGCTGAGTCCGGCGAGGGCGGGCTGGTCGAGGCGGACCAGGTGGTGGAAGGGCCAGATCTGGCCGCCGTGGGTGTGTCCGGAGAGCTGGAGGTCGACACCGCCCGCCGCGGCCCGGTCGACGAACGCGGGCTGATGGGCCAGGAGCAGGACGGGCAGATCGGGGTCGGCGCCCTCCAGGGCTCCGGCGAGGTGGGCTCGGTGTCCGGCCAGGCCGGAGGACTCGGCGGTGACGTCGTCCACGCCGGCCACCACGAGGGTGTCGCCGCCACGTTCGAGCAGGAGATGGCGGTTGCGCAGCGGCTCCCAGCCCAGCTCCTCCATCAGGTCGACCCAGCCCTGGGCCTCGCTGTAGTACTCGTGGTTCCCGGTGACGTACACACGGGCCCGGGTTGCCCGCACGGTACCGAGTGGCACGGCCTGGGCGCGGCGGCGCTCGGCGGTGCCGTCCGCGATGTCGCCGGTGTGGCAGACCAGGTCGGCTTCCAAAGTGTTCACCGTCTCGCACACCTGCGCCGACCAGCGAGCGCGATCGAGCGGGCCGTAGTGGGTGTCAGTGATGAGGACGACCCGGAGGCCGTCCAACCCGGCACCCAGCCGTGGGAGTCGCACGTCGAGCCGGCGCACGCGCGGCACGCGACGGGCCTCGGCGTACCCCCAGCCGAGCAGTACGGCGCTGACGGCGAGGACGGCCCAGGTGACGGTCCGGGCCAGGTCCTGACCCTCGCCGACGCCGGCCACGGTCAGGACGAGCCGCAAGAGGCCGCCGATCAGAACGGACCAGGTGAACAGAACCCAGCTGGTGCCCAGCAGGGTGTCACCTACGATCGCCGCCCGATCCTGCTGGCGCCGGCCGTGGCCGCGCGCCATCGCGAGCGGCATACCGACGAGACCGAGGGCGAATAGAGCGGTGCCGACGAGCGTGACCGGCAGCGGCCAGTGCTGGCCGGTGTACAGGAGCACCCAGCAGGGCACGGCCCAGAGCAGGATGGGGGCGATCAGAGGGATGTAGCGCATCAGGCGGCGCAGTCGGCTCCGCCGCAGCGCTTGCGCCTCGCCCTTGGCGGGCCGGGTCTCGCTGGTGTCGGTCACGCTTCGCCTCCTGACCAGGCTGCCGTCTCGCGCACTGTATCCGGTCGCCTTGGGCCGACCGGAGGCGTTCATAGGCTCGGCCCCTTAGGGCGAAGGGCCCTCCGCGAGGTGGCAAGACGCCGCCGCAGACATTTCCGTCGGCATGAGCCGCGATCAGGGTGCTACTGCGTCGGCTTGTTACTGCCGCCAGTCGAGCGCGCGGTCGACGGGACGACGGCCCAAGCCGGTGATGTCGAGTACCGGCCTCGAAGAAGCCGGTCAGTGCACCCCACAACAGGGCAGTGCTGTAAGCCGAGTTGGGGAGGTCGCCATCACGCCTCCTCCGAGCTGAGCCTTCCGGAATAGCGGCGCTCACTCCAGGCCAGGGCCAGCGCCGGGCCAGCCGGGGGAGGCGTGCTGTGGGTTGGACACGTGGCCCGCAACGTGCGACAGCAGATCATCGCGCAGCACATCCAGGCAGATCATCAGCGTCGCTTCGAGCACACCCGTGAACGGCGTGAATCGCGCAGCCAGGCGTATACCGAACTCATCGCACAGACCCGGACAGTCGGCACTCTGATCAGCGCGATGAACCGTTTCCAGAGATACATCCAGCTCGTCAGACCCTCGACGCCGACGGCGTGACCGATCCAAATGAAACGACGTCTTCGTAGGCGATGCGTGGAGCCGCGTCACCAGCCGGCTCGCGCCGGCGGGCCGGCGACTTCAGCAGCCCGTGCTCGAGCCTCATGCGGCTGACGCGGTACGCGGGACCTCAATCCCAGTGGGGGAGGGGCCTGAGGACAGGCCCGCGCACGAGCCGGAGCGTAAGCGGACTTCAACTGGAGACGTCCTTGGATAGCCCCGCCCGCGATCACCCTCGGTTACTATGCTCACTTCGTGCCGGGGGCCGGCAGCAAGTGGAAGCGTTGGGTGGCCTGGGAAATGTTGAATGAGGTCGTCGCGACCCGTTACGTCACGCCCTTGCGTGAAGGCGGTTCGCTGCCCGGGATCGTCGAGGCCGACGATCTCGGGACCTATGTCATGAAGTTCACCGGCGCGGGGCAGGGGCGCAAGACGCTGGTCGCCGAGATCATCTGTGGGGAGTTGGGGCGGCGGCTCGGGCTGCGTGTGCCGGAGTTGGTGACCATCCAGCTCGACCCCGTGATCGGTCTCGGGGAGCCCGACGAAGAGGTGCAGGACCTGTTGAAGGCGAGCGGTGGGCTGAACCTCGGGATGGACTTCCTGCCCGGTTCGCTGGGATTCGATCCGCTCGCGTACGAGGTGGGGCCGGCCGAGGCGGGCCGGATCGTGTGGTTCGACGCGCTCATCAACAACGTCGACCGGTCCTGGCGCAACCCCAACATGCTTGTCTGGCACGGCGATCTGTGGCTCATCGACCACGGCGCCACCATGATCTGGCACCACAACTGGCCCGGTGCCCAGGCGTCCGCCGCGAAGCCGTACGACGCGTCCGACCATGTCCTCGCCCGGTTCGGGCCCGACATCGCCTCCGCCGCGGCCGAACTCGCGCCGCTCGTCACCGAGGAGCTGCTCACCGAGGTCACCGCCGACGTGCCGGACGAATGGCTCGTGGACGAGCCCGGGTTCGAGACCACCGACGCGGTACGGCGTGCCTACGTCGCGGCGTTGCTGCCGCGCGCGGCGACCATCCATGAACGTCTCACGCTCGACACACCCCCCAAGACGCGCCCCTCGCGGGCCCCCGGCTGGCTGACCGATCACCTCGCGCCCTGGCCCCATCCCACCAAGAAGGCCGGAGGCGAGGGCCGATGAACGGACGCGATGTGTTCGAGTACGCGCCGCTGCGCGTCGTACCGAGGGTCGAGCGCGGGGAGTTCATCAACGCGGGTGTCCTGGTCTACTGCCGGGCCAGATCGTTCGTGGCCGCCCGCACGCACCTGGACGAGTCCCGGCTCAAGGCGCTCGCGCCGGACACCGATGTGGCGGGAGTACGCGCCGCGCTGCGCGCCGTCGAGGACGTCTGCGCGGGCGGTGACCCCGCAGGGCAGGCCGCGCGCGACGACGCGGGGCGGCGGTTCCGCTGGCTGATCGCGCCCCGTTCGACGGTCGTCCAGCCCGGTCCCGTACACACGGGGCTGACGCTCGACCCGGCGGCGGAGGCCGAGCGACTGCTGGACCTGCTGGTCCGGTAGGACCCCGGGGGGCAGGCCCACCCGCGTACCCGGTGTGACATACGTTCGCCGCCCCCGTGTGCCGTTGACACCGGGTGCCAGGGCTTCTAGCGTCACGGCAGCGGAATACTAAGCGGTCGCTCAGTGCACTCGTGCCGACGCCGCGATCCAACGGACGAGGAGAGCAGCATGTCCACCACCGAGCAGCGTGTCGCCGTCGTGACCGGCGCGGCGCGGGGGATCGGCGCCGCGACCGCGGTGCGTCTCGCGGCCGAGGGCCGGGCCGTCGCCGTACTCGACCTGGACGAGAAGGCCTGCGAGGAGACCGTCGGCGCCATCACCGCCGCGGGCGGCAAGGCACTCGCCGTCGGCGCCGACGTCTCCGACTCCGCCCAGGTCGACGCCGCCGTCGCGCGCGTCGCCGCCGAACTGGGCGCGCCCACCGTCCTCGTCAACAACGCGGGCGTGCTCCGGGACAACCTCCTGTTCAAGATGAGCGAGTCCGACTGGGACACCGTCATGAACGTGCACCTCAAGGGCGCCTTCCTGATGGCCCGCGCCTGCCAGCAGCACATGGTGGAAGCCAAGTTCGGCCGTATCGTCAATCTGTCCTCCAGCTCGGCGCTCGGCAACCGCGGCCAGGCGAACTACGCCGCGGTCAAGGCCGGTCTCCAGGGGTTCACCAAGACCCTGGCCAAGGAGCTCGGCAAGTTCGGCGTCACGGCCAACGCCGTGGCCCCCGGGTTCATCGTCACCGAGATGACCGCCCAGACCGCCGCCCGCGTGGGTATGGGCTTCGAGGAGTTCCAGGCGGCGGCGGCCACCCAGATCCCGGTCCAGCGGGTCGGCGTCCCCGACGACATCGCCAACGCGATCGCCTTCTTCACGGGGGAGAACGCCGGATTCGTCTCGGGCCAGGTCCTGTACGTCGCCGGCGGACCCCTCAACTGAAACGGAAGGCGGCGGACATGACGGAACAGCCGAAGGAAGCGGACCGGCCCGACAGCGGCCGGGTCGCACTGATCACGGGCGCCAGCCGCGGTATCGGTTACGGCATCGCCGAGGCGCTCGTCGCCCGCGGCGACCGGGTGTGCATCACCGGACGGAACGAGGAAGCGCTCAAGGAGGCCGTCGAGCGTCTGGGACCCGACCGGGTCATCGGCTTCCCCGGCAAGGCCCACGACGAGGCACACCAAGTGGCCGCGGTCGACCGCGTCATGGAGGCGTTCGGCCGTGTCGACTTTCTGGTGAACAACGCGGGCACCAACCCGGTGTTCGGTCCGATGGCCGATCTCGATCTCAACGTGGCACGCAAGGTGTTCGAGACCAACGTCGTCTCGGCCCTGGGCTTCGCCCAGCTGACCTGGCGCGCCTGGCAGAAGGACAACGGCGGTGCGATCGTGAACATCGCCTCGGTCGCGGGGGTGTCCGCGTCGCCGTTCATCGGCGCGTACGGGATGAGCAAGGCGGCGATGGTCAATCTGACCCTCCAGCTGGCTCATGAGTTCGCGCCCGGCGTGCGGGTCAACGCCATCGCGCCGGCCGTGATCAAGACGCGGTTCGCGCAGGCGATCTACGAGGGCCGGGAGGCGGAGGCCGTGGCCGCCTATCCGCTGGGGCGCCTGGGGGTGCCGGAGGACGTCGGCGGCGCCGCCGCGTTCCTCACATCGGACCAGTCGGACTGGATTACCGGGCAGACGCTGGTCGTCGACGGGGGAATTTTTCTGAACGCTGGTGTGCACTGACATATTTTGTCGGTGAATGCTCCCAAGTGCCCCATCGGACCTGCATATTGAACCGATGGGGCACTGCGGTATGGTCGCCCGACTCGTGGCTGAACAAGGAGCGTGCACGTGTTCAACCGGACCAGTCTGCAGGCGGCTGCAGCCCTCGCGTCCATATCCCTGCTGGCCGGATGTGGCCTGTTCTCGGCGGACGACGCGGCCGAGGACAAGAAGATCATCATCGGTACCACCAGTGAGCCGAGCACGCTCGACCCGGCCGCCGCGTGGGACAACTCCTGGGAGTTGTACCGGAACGTCTTCCAGACCCTGGTGGCGTTCCCCACCGGCAGTACGACCCCTCAGCCCGACGCGGCGGACAACTGCAAATTCACGGACTCCACGAACAAGGTCTACCGCTGCGAACTCCGCGAGGGGCTGACCTTTTCCAACGGTCACAAGCTCGACGCCGCCGCCGTCAAGCACTCGTTCGACCGCATTGTGAAGATCGACGTGAACGGCGGTCCCAACGGACTCCTCGCGTCCCTCGACGGCGTCACCACGGACGGCGACCTGACCGTCACGTTCAATCTGAACAAGCCCGACGCCACGTTCCCCTTCGTCCTCGCCGCCCCCGCGATGTCCATCGTCGACCCGGAGGAGTACCCGGCCGACAAGCTGAGGGAGGACGGCAAGCTGACCGGTTCCGGTCCGTACACCCTTGAGTCGTACACCGCGGGCAGTGACGCCGAGTTGGCCGAAAACAGCAGCTACAAGGGTTTCGCCGACCGCAAGAATTCAGCCGTCAAGATCCAGTACTTCCAGGACTCCGACAAAATGTTCGGCGCCCTGAAGAAGAAGGAGATCGACGTCATCTACCGGGGCCTCACCTCGGAGGAAGTCGTCGAGCTCGAACAGAAGAAGGAAGAGAACAATCACCTTCAGCTGATCGAGACCGTCGGCGCCGACATCCGCTATCTGGTGTTCAACCCCAAGGACGAGTCGGCCGCGAAGCTGCCCGTACGCCAGGCGGTGGCCCAGGTGGTCGACCGCGACGCGCTGGTGGCCAAGGTCTACCAGGGCACGGCCGAGCCGCTGTACTCGATGGTCCCCAAGGGCATCTCCGGGCACGCCACGAGCTTCTTCGACAAATACGGTGACCCCGACATCGACAAGGCGCGCGGCATCCTTGAGGACGCGGGCGTCGAGACGCCGGTGCCGCTGACCTTCTGGTTCACGACCGACCGTTACGGCTCCGGCACGGTGGCCGAGTTCGCGGAGCTCAAGCGCCAGCTGGAGGCGTCCGGCCTCTTCGAGATCACGCTGAAGAGCAAACCCTGGAAGGACTTCCAGGCGGGCTTCCAGAAGGGCGAGTACCCGGTCTTCGGTCGCGGCTGGTTCCCCGACTTCCCGGACCCCGACAACTTCGTGGCCCCCTTCGTCGGCAAGAACAACGCGCTCAGCACCCCCTACGAGAGCCCCGAGATCACCACGGAACTGCTGCCGCAGTCGCGGCGCGAGAGCGACCGGGGCGCGGTGATCAAGCAGTTCGAGCGTGCCCAGGAGATCTTCGTCGACGATGTGCGGCTGCTGCCGCTCTGGCAGGGCAAGCTCTACGTCGCCGCGTCGCAGGAGATCAGCGGCGGCGAGCGCGCGCTCGACCCGCAGACGGTCATGCAGCTCTGGGAGTTCAGCCGGAAGGCCAGCTGGTAGCGGCGATTGTCAGTGCCCACCGGTAGGTTCAGGAGTGGCCCAACTGATCGTTTACCGGAGGTTGTTGACGTGACCGACACCGACATGCTGCCCGAGTCCTGGCGTGGCGTCCTCGGCGAGGAACTGCAGAAGCCCTACTTCAAGGAGCTCACCGAGTTCGTCGAGGAAGAGCGGGCGAAGGGGCCGGTCTACCCCCCGCGCGAAGAGGTGTTCGCCGCGCTCGACGCCACACCGTACGACCAGGTGAAGGTCCTGGTCCTCGGCCAGGATCCGTACCACGGCGAGGGCCAGGGCCACGGTCTCTGCTTCTCGGTGCGGCCCGGGGTGCGCACGCCTCCCTCCTTGCGGAACATCTACAAGGAGATGAAGGAGGAGCTGGGCCACCCGGTGCCGGACAACGGCTATCTGATGCCGTGGGCCGAGCAGGGCGTGCTGCTGCTCAACGCCGTGCTGACGGTGCGGGCCGGCGAGGCCAACTCGCACAAGGGCAAGGGCTGGGAGAAGGTGACCGACGCGGTGATCCGCGCGGTGGACGCCCGGCCCGACCCCGCTGTCTTCGTGCTCTGGGGCGCGTACGCGCAGAAGAAGCTGCCGCTGATCGACGAGTCACGGCACGTGGTGGTGAAGGGCGCGCATCCCTCGCCGCTGTCGGCGAAGAAGTTCTTCGGCTCGCGCCCGTTCACCCAGATCAACGAGGCGATCGCCGCGCAGGGGCACAAGGCCATCGACTGGCGCATCCCCGACCTGGGCTGACCGGCTCCCGCCCCGCCCGGCGCCTTCGTCACGGGCCCCGCCCGGCGGTCCGCGCCGGGCGGGTGAGCCTGTGCGGGAATGCCGGTCGCTGCGGTTAGCGTCGGGCCGGACGGGATCGACCGGACGGGCGCGGGAGGCGGCAGGCGATGGAGCGGCGCGAGGTGTCGGAGGACCCCGTCCTGACCAGGATCGGGCAGGCGGTCATACTGCTCCACGGCGGTGACCGCGAGGAGGCGCGCAACCGGTTCGGTGAGCTGTGGACCGAGATCGGCGAGTCCGGAGACCCGCTCCACCGCTGCACGCTCGCCCACTACAT
This sequence comes from Streptomyces sp. NPDC058665, assembly GCF_042714995.1. Classification (NCBI taxonomy): domain Bacteria; kingdom Bacillati; phylum Actinomycetota; class Actinomycetes; order Kitasatosporales; family Streptomycetaceae; genus Streptomyces; species Streptomyces sp. NPDC058665. The sequence goes on along the minus strand of NZ_JBHXRX010000045.1, from coordinate 16,592 downwards.
GGCCGACACGCAGGACGATCCCGGCGACGAACTGGCCTGGGACCTGCGCGCCCTGACCGCGGCGGAGGGCCCGGCCCTGTTCCGCGCCTCACCGGCGATGCGGGCCTTCTATCCCTCGCTCCATCTCAACCTGGCCGCCGACTATGTGAAACTCCAGCGCCCCGACGCGGCGCGACTGCACCTCTCCCGGGCCCGCGCCGCCGTGAACGCGCTCGGGGACGACGGGTACGGGAACGGGGTCAGGACCGCGATCGGCCGCCTGGAGCGGCAACTGCTGGACCGTCCCTAAGGCCTTACCGTCGTCACTGGCCGTCCTCACTCGCCGTACGTCCTGTCGCAGATACGGCTCTCCGGGCTGTCCGGCGCCCACCCCCCGTACCGCTCGCCGAGCGCGCACAGTTGCGCGGCCGCGTCCGGCAGCGCCGTCGGGGGCGCCGGCGCCGCGGAGGGCGCTGCCGGACGCTGGTCGGGCGCCCTGCGGTGGGGCGGCTCGGGCGGCTGCTGTACGGATTCCGACGCGGCCCCCCGCTTCGGAGACGGCGTGCGCGCGAGCGGGGTCGCGGCCTCCAGCGCCTCGCGCGCCGACGGTCGCGCGATTCGCGGCTCCGCCGTGCCCTGAGGCGAGGCATCCCGTACGGCTCCGCCGCCCGCCCCGCTCCCCGTCCCCGCCTCGGGCTCCACGGCCACGCAGGCCGAGATCCCGCCGACCGCCACACCGAGCAGAAGTACCGCTGTCGTTCTCTTTCGCCGCTTCACCCGGCCAACTCTGCTGGTCGCGGCCCGTGTCGGGGACATAACGGCGCGGTGTTACCCGCACGGGTGACCGGCCCGCCCGCGTGTTGCCGCCCCCGGGCCGCCCGTATGCTGCGGATCAGGGTCCGCACGGCGGACCCCCGCGCACCGGCGCGTGAGACAGGACCCCGGCACGGCGACAGGGAGACCCACGTGAAGGTCGGCTGCATAGGGCTCGGCGACATCGCCCAGAAGGCGTATCTGCCGGTGCTCACCACGCTGCCCGGGATCGAGCTTCATCTGCACACCCGCACCCCGGCCACGCTCACGCGGGTCGGCGAGGCCCACCACATCCCCGGCGAGCGGCGCCACACCGACCTCGAATCGCTTGTCGCCCAGGGCCTGGACGCCGCGTTCGTCCACGCGCCGACCTCCGCGCACGCCGAGATCGTCACCCGCCTGCTGGAGGCCGGTGTACCGACCTTCGTCGACAAGCCCCTCGCGTACGAACTCAGCGAATCCGAGCGCCTGGTGGCCCTCGCCGAGGAGCGCGGAACGAGCCTGGCCGTCGGCTTCAACCGGCGCTTCGCGCCCGCCTACACCCAGTGCCTGGAGCTTCCACGCGATCTGATCCTCATGCAGAAGAACCGCATCGGTCTGCCCGAGGACGCCCGCACCCTCGTCCTGGACGACTTCATCCATGTCGTGGACACCCTGCGCTTCCTGCTCCCGGGCCCCGTCGAGCACGTCGACGTCCGCGCCCGGATCCGCGAGGGCCTGACGCACCACGTCGTGCTCCAGCTCTCCGGCGACGGCTTCACCGCGATCGGCATGATGAACCGGATGAACGGCTCCACCGAGGAGATCCTCGAAGTCTCCGGCCAGGACACCAAGCGGGCCGTCCACCACATCGCCGAGATCGTCGACCACAAGGGGCAGCCCAGCGTCCGCAGGCGCGGCGACTGGGTGCCGGTGCCGAGGCAGCGCGGTATCGAGCAGTGCGTGCTGGCGTTCCTCGACGCCGTACGCGCGGGGAAGACGCTCAGCGCCCGGGACGCTCTTGCGACGCACGAACTGTGCGAGCGCGTGGTGCTCGCCGCTCGCGCCCAGGCCGTCTGAGGTACCGGACCCCCTCGAAGGCGCCGAGCGCCGCGAGAACGCCGAGCGCGCCGTACAGCGGCCAGGCGCCGAGGTCGACGAACGCGGTGGTGCCGCGCGCCAGCGGAACCTCGTAGACGGCGCTCGCGCTGCGCTCCGTGCCGAGCGGGGTGCCGATCCGTTCACCCTCCGGGCCGTACACCGCGCTGACGCCGGTGAGGGTGGCGTGCACCGTCGGGCGGCCCGTCTCGGCCGCTCGCAGCGCGGCCAGCGACGCGTGCTGCTCGGGCGCCCAGCTCTGCTGGAAGGTCGAGGTCGACGACTGCGTGACGAGCAGCTGCGCGCCGTCCCTCACGAGCTGCCGGCTCATGTCGGGGAACGCCGACTCGAAGCAGATCAGCGGCCCGATCCGCAGTCTGTCCAGAAAGGGTCCGGGCAGCACCATGACCGCCTGGCGCGTGCCGCGTCTGCGGTCCTGGGACGCCGCTTTGCCCACGGACGTCGCCCAGCCGAGCGCGTCGCGCATCGGGATGTACTCGCCGAACGGCACCAGCCGCATCTTGTCGTAGCGGTCGCCCGTCAGTCCCTCGGGCCCCACCAGTACGGCGCTCTTGAAGATCCCGGTGCGCCCCGCCTGGTCCGAGCCGGGAGCGTCCATGTTGACCAGGAGCGGGACGCCGACCTGGCGTGACAGCGCGGCGATACGATTCGCCAGATCGCGCCGGTTGGTGAGATCGCGGCCGACGCTGCTCTCGCCCCAGACCACGAGATCGAGATCCTGTCCGGCCAGTGAGCGCGTCAGCTCCTCGCTGCGGTCGAAGCGCCGCTCGACGCCGCCGATGACCCCGGGCTGGACGACGGCGACACGCGCGTGCCCGGCGTTCTCCAGGCTCGGTGCCCAGATCCATGCGGCGGACACGGCGACGGCGCACGCCGCGAGGCCCGAGACGGCGGCCGTACGGGCCGTGGAGACCGTCAGCAGCACGGTCAGGCCCGTGTTGACGGCGACCACCAGAAGGCTCACCAGCCACACACCGCCCACCGAGGCGAGCCGCAGCGCGGGAGGCACGTCCCACTGACTGGCCCCCAGCAGCCCCCAGGGACCGCCCAGGCCGTCGAACGACCGCACGGTCTCGATGATCAGCCAGCCCGCCGGCAGCACCCCCATCGCGGCGACCGTACGCAGGACCGACGGACGCCCGCGGAGCATCACACGGACCAGCCAGCCCCACGGCCCCCACAGCAGGCCCAGAAACCCGCCCAGCACCAGGATGAACACATGCAGGCTGGGGATCAGCCACTGATGCACGGCGAGCATGAAGCCCAGCCCGCCGATCCAGCCTTCCAGGAAGGCACGCCGGCCCGTCGGAGCCGTACGCAGCAGCATCATCCACGGGACGAGAGCGATGTACGCGAACCACGCGACGTCCGACTCCGGGAAGGCGAACGCGGGCAGCGCACCGGCCACCAGGGCCCCGAACCCCCGCCAGACAGGCGAGGCGGAACGACGGACCCAGGTCTCACGCCGGGCGGCCTCAACCCGCATACCGCGCCCCCTCGTCCCGCTCGTGAGCGGTGCAGATCAGCGGTACGGGTCAACGGCGCCGATCAGCGGTGCGGCTGATCGACGTCACTGAACGTGCCGGTGGGCAGTGTCTTCCGGATCAGTGTGGGGGAGAGAAGGCGCGGGACGACAGAGGGCCCCCGGGTGTGTCCGCTCTCGCCGGGCCGGCCGCGGGCGCCATTGGCGTCAGCCCTCGGCGGTGCCACCGGCGCCGCGCCGTGCCTTCTCCACGGCCGTGACGGTGTGCAGCCGCCAGCCGTCCTCCGTGCGGGTGAGTCCGAAGGTGTAACGGCTGATGGCGAGGGCCGCCTCGCCGGACTCCGGGAACATCGTGCTCAGACAGTCGGCCCGTACCTCCGCGCGGTCGCCGCCCGGATAGCCGTCGACGTTCTCGAAGGCCGTCCGGCGATTGCCGATCAGATGCTGGCGTACGGGGAATCCGCCCAGGACGCCGGCGAGCCAGTCGGCCACCTCGGCGGCCGACCCCTCGATCCCGCCGGCGCCGCGGTGGTCGGCGCGTCCGCCGGGGGTGAAGAGCGCGAGAAAGCCCGGCCAGTCGGCGTCGTCCAGGGCCGTCGCGTAGCCGCTGATCACCTCGTCGACGGCCAGCCGGTCCATCACGGTCGCGAGATCCACACGCTGCGTCATCGGATCAGTCTCCGGCAGTTACGGCCGCAGGCCAAGAGGTGAGCGGATCCGACCGGGAGACAGGGGAAAGGCCCGGCCCCGCGGTGTCACAGCGAGGCCGGGCCCGACGCCCGACTGTCGAAACGCGCCCCTGGGCGTGCGCCCTACGCGGCCTCGTCGACCGCGTCGTGCAGGGCCGCCGCCCATTCCAGCAGCAGGACTTCGTACTCCTCGGCCGGCCACGTGCCGTCTGCCGCGTCGACCAGGGCGCGGATGCGCTCATTGGCCGCGACGGCGCCGGACGCCGCGGAAGCGGTGGAGGAAGATGTGGACATACGGCAACCGTACGGGCTGCCGCCCGGTTCCCGCGCCGTTCCGGGAGCGGGATAGCTCACACGCAGACAGGGCAACCCCACGGTGCGTCAGCTTCGAACCCTGACGCGCCAAGGGTTTCCGGCCGTCGCCCGGGGAGCGGTGGCCGGGCGACAGCGGGACGTGTCCTTGAGCACACCGGGTGCCGACGTGGGGCCGGCAGGGGGAGCAGGCGTCGTCCGGTCAGCCGGCGGATTCGCCCGCGTGGGGGCTCAGGGTGTCCGTGCCGACGAGAACGAACAGCACCAGGCCGAGCGCGATCCGGTAGATCACGAACGGCATGAAGCTCTTGGTGGTGATGAACTTCATGAACCATGCGATAACGGCATATCCAACGACGAAAGCGATGATCGTCGCGAAGATCGTCGGCCCCCACGACACGTGCCCCTCGCCGGCGTCCTTCAACTCGAATGCGCCCGAGGCCAGTACGGCCGGGATGGCGAGCAGGAACGAGTAACGCGCCGCCGCCTCGCGGGTGTAGCCCATCAGCAGACCACCACTGATCGTCGCGCCCGACCGTGAGACGCCCGGAATCAGCGCCAGGGCCTGGCAGAACCCGAAGATCAGACCGTCCCGGACGTTCAGTTCCTTCAGGGTCTTGCGCTCCTTGGCGGCGCGGTGCTTGCCGCCTGTCTCGTCGCGCGCCGCCAGCCGGTCCGCGATACCGAGGACGACACCCATCACGATCAACGTCGTCGCGATCAGCCGCAGATCACGGAACGGGCCCTCGATCTGGTCCTTGAACGTCACCCCGAGTACACCGATGGGGATCGATCCCACGATCACCAGCCACCCCATCTGCGCGTCGTGGTCGGAGCGCATCGCCTTGTTCGTCAGCGAGCGGAACCAGGCCGAAACGATCCGGGCGATGTCCTTGCGGAAGTAGATGAGGACCGCCGCCTCCGTACCGATCTGCGTGATCGCGGTGAACGCGGCACCAGGATCGTGCCAGCCCGCGAACGCGGCGGTCAGCCGCAGATGAGCGCTGGAGGAGATGGGCAGGAACTCGGTCAGCCCCTGGACGAGCCCGAGGATGAGTGATTCGAACCATGACATTGGGTGCTACGCCATCCAAGAAAAGTTCGTGCACCGGCCGGTGTGAACACGGGGCAGTGGCGGGTTGCGGACTGAACAGTGGGCGCGCGGAATCGCTCGTCTGCGCGGGTGTATGTCAGGTGCCACTCACGCGCCGGTCTGGGGCAGCGTAGCCGTTGATGATTATGAGACGGCGGCAACCCCCTGCCCAGGCGCGGGACGCACGGCGACGAGTGATGCACCGAGGGCGACACCTGGCGTGAAAACGAGAGCCGAGGAGAGGGCTTTGAGGGGGTCGCTAGGGGGCGCATAGGGGGGCAGTCAGGGGGCGTAAAGCAGAGAGGGCAAGGTCACACGGGTCCAACCTGATGGCTTGGATACGCCCTGCCCTAACATCTCGGCCATGACGCTCCTGCCCGACAGCGGGCTATCGCTGGCAGCTGAGTTCCCCGAGCCGACCCATGAGCAATGGCAGGGTCTGGTGGAGGGGGTACTCCGGAAAACCGGTCGGAACGTCTCGGGGACCGACGCCGAGGACGCACTCTCGACAACCATCGAGGACGGGCTGACCACCCGGCCCCTCTACACCGCCGCGGACGACCCCGGTGACGGCGGCCTGCCGGGCTTCGCGCCCTTCACCCGGGGCGGCACCCCCGGCGGAGCGGTGCCGAGCGGCTGGGACGTACGCCAGCGCCACGCGCGGACCGACGCGGCGCGCACCAACGAAGCCGTGCTGGAAGACCTCGCCAACGGCACCACCTCGCTGTGGCTGGCCGTGGGAGAGACGGGCGTCCCCGTCTCCGCGCTCGGCGACGCCCTCGACGGCGTCTATCTCGACCTCGCCCCCGTCGCGCTCGACGCGGGGGACGAATTCCCCGGCGCCGCCGCCGAGTTGCTGCGTCTCTACGACGAACGCGACGTCCCCCGGGACGAGGCGCGCGGCACCCTCGGCGCCGACCCGCTCGGCCGCCTCGCCCGCACCGGCGACGAGACCCCCGGCCTCCAGGACGCCGCCGCGGAACTCGCCCAGCTGTGCCACCGGGAGTACCCGGGACTGCGCGCCCTCGTCGTCGACGCCCTGCCCTACCACGAGGCCGGCGGCTCGGCCGCCCAGGAACTCGGCTGCTCGCTCGCCGCCGGCGTCGCCGCGCTGCGCGACCTCGACGCCGCCGGACTCTCCTTCGAAGCGGCCTGCGGCCAGCTGGAGTTCAGGTACGCGGCCACCGCCGACCAGTTCCTCACCATCGCCAAGCTGCGCGCCGCGCGCAGGCTGTGGGCCCGGGTCGCCGAGGTCGGCGGAGCGGGCCCGGCCGGCGCCGCACAGCGCCAGCACGCCGTCACCTCCTCGGTGATGATGACCCGCCGCGACCCGTGGGTGAACATGCTCCGCACCACGGTCGCCTCGCTGGCCGCCGGGGTCGGCGGCGCCGACGCCGTGACCGTGCTGCCCTTCGACCACGCACTCGGACTGCCGGACAGCTTCGCCCGGCGGATCGCCCGCAACACCTCGACCATCCTCATCGAGGAGTCCCACCTCGGCCGCGTCATCGACCCGGCGGGCGGCTCCTGGTACGTCGAGCGGCTCACCGACGACCTCGCGCACGCCGCCTGGGCCTGGTTCCAGGAGATCGAGAGGGCCGGCGGCCAGCGCGCCGCGCTGCGCGAAGGACTGGTCGCCGAACGCCTCGCCACGACATGGGCGGCCCGCTCCGAGAAGCTGGCCCGCCGCCGCGAACCGGTCACCGGCGTCAGCGAGTTCCCGCAGCTCGCCGAGGTTCCCGTCGTACGCGACGCACCGCCCCCCGCCCCGGCCGGCGGGCTCCCCACCGTCCACCGCGACGACGCCTTCGAGGCGCTGCGCGCCCGCTCCGACGCGCACCTCGCGGCGACCGGTGCCCGTCCGCGCGTCCTGCTGGCCGCGCTCGGCCCCGCCGCCGCGCACACGGCGCGCGTGACCTTCGCGTCGAATCTCTTCCAGTCCGGCGGCATCGAGCCCGTCCACGACCCGGTCACCGTCGAAGCCACCACCGCGGCCGACGCCCTCACCGCCGCAGGCGCGACCATCGCCTGCCTCTGCTCCAGCGACCCGCTCTACGCCGAGCAGGCCGAAGAGACCGCCGCGGCACTGAAATCGGCCGGCGCCACCCGCGTGTACCTCGCGGGCCGCCCCGGCGAACAGCGAGAGACCTTCACCCGGGCCGGAGTCGACGAGTTCGTCGCCGCCGGCGACGACGCCGTCGCCGTACTCTCCGCCGCCCTCGACCACCTTGGAGTGGCGCGATGACCGTCCCCGACTTCACCGGCATCGACCTGGGGCCCGCCGCGGCCACCGGCGGACACGAGGACCGCTGGCGCGCCGCCGTCAAGGAGAGCACCGGCAGGAGCGACGCCGACCTCGTCTGGAACACCCCCGAGGGCATCGACGTCAAACCGCTGTACACCCCGCAGGACCTCGCGAGTCTCGACTTCCTCGGGACGTACCCCGGTATCGCGCCGTATCTCCGCGGCCCCTACCCGACGATGTACGTCAACCAGCCGTGGACGATCCGCCAGTACGCCGGATTCTCCACCGCCGAGGAGTCCAACGCCTTCTACCGGCGCAACCTCGCCGCCGGGCAGAAAGGCCTCTCCGTCGCCTTCGACCTGCCCACGCACCGCGGTTACGACAGCGACCACCCGCGCGTGACCGGGGACGTCGGCATGGCGGGCGTCGCCATCGACTCCATCTACGACATGCGCCAGCTCTTCGACGGCATCCCGCTCGACAGGATGACCGTCTCGATGACGATGAACGGCGCCGTCCTGCCCGTACTCGCGCTCTACATCGTCGCGGCCGAGGAACAGGGCGTACCGCCGGAGAAGCTGGCGGGGACCATCCAGAACGACATCCTCAAAGAGTTCATGGTCCGCAACACCTACATCTATCCGCCCGCGCCCTCGATGCGGATCATCTCCGACATCTTCGCGTACACCTCGCAGAAGATGCCGCGCTACAACTCCATCTCCATCTCCGGTTACCACATCCAGGAAGCCGGCGCGACGGCCGACCTGGAGCTCGCCTACACCCTCGCCGACGGCGTCGAGTATCTGCGCGCCGGACTCGACGTGGGCCTCGACGTCGACGCGTTCGCGCCCCGGCTCTCCTTCTTCTGGGCCATCGGCATGAACTTCTTCATGGAGATCGCCAAACTGCGCGCGGCCCGGCTCCTCTGGGCCAGGCTCGTCAAGAAGTTCGACCCGAAGAACGCCAAGTCCCTGTCGCTGCGCACCCATTCGCAGACCTCCGGCTGGTCGCTCACCGCGCAGGACGTCTTCAACAACGTCTCCCGCACCTGTGTCGAGGCCATGGCGGCCACCCAGGGCCACACCCAGTCGCTCCACACCAACGCGCTCGACGAGGCGCTCGCCCTGCCCACCGACTTCTCGGCGCGCATCGCCCGCAACACCCAACTGCTGCTCCAGCAGGAGTCGGGCACCTGCCGTGTCATCGACCCGTGGGGCGGCAGCGCGTACGTCGAGAAGCTGACCTACGACCTCGCGCGCCGCGCCTGGCAGCACATCGAGGAGGTCGAGGAGGCCGGCGGCATGGCACAGGCCATCGCGGCCGGCATCCCCAAGCTGCGCGTCGAGGAGGCCGCGGCCCGCACCCAGGCCAGGATCGACTCCGGCCGCCAGCCGGTCATCGGCGTCAACAAGTACCTCGTCGAGACCGACGAGCAGATCGATGTCCTCAAGGTCGACAACTCCTCCGTACGGACGCAGCAGATCGCCAAGCTGCGCCGGCTCCGCGACGAGCGCGACGAGGCCGTCTGCCAGGACGCGCTGCGCGCCCTCACCGGCGCGGCCGAGGCGGGGTCGACCCCGGGTCTCGACGGCAATCTGCTGGCACTCGCCGTGAACGCGGCACGCGCCAAGGCCACCGTCGGCGAGATCTCGGACGCCCTGGAGAAGGCGTACGGGCGCCACTCCGGGCAGATCCGTACCATCTCCGGTGTGTACAGGAACGAGGCCGGCACGTCACCGGCGGTCGAGCGGACCCGGGTCGCCGTCGAGGAGTTCGAGGAGGCCGAGGGGCGCCGCCCGCGCATCCTGGTCGCCAAGATGGGCCAGGACGGCCACGACCGGGGCCAGAAGGTCATCGCCACCGCCTTCGCCGACCTGGGCTTCGACGTCGACGTCGGCCCGCTGTTCCAGACGCCCGGCGAGGTCGCGCGGCAGGCCGTCGAGGCCGACGTGCACATCGTGGGGGTGTCGTCGCTGGCCGCCGGACACCTCACGCTGGTGCCCGCCCTGCGCGAGGAACTCGCCAAGGAGGGCCGCGAGGACATCATGATCGTCGTGGGCGGTGTGATCCCGCCCGGCGACATCGACGAACTGCACCGCGCGGGCGCCGCGGCCGTCTTCCCGCCCGGCACGGTCATCCCCGACGCCGCGCAGGATCTGCTCACGACCCTGGCCGCCGCTCTCGGCCACGAGCGGTGAGCCGGTGGCTCCTAGGAACTCCATCGACATCGACGCCTACGCCAAGGGCGTGCTCGACGGCTCCCGTTCCGCCGTCGCGCGCGCCATCACCCTCGTGGAGTCCACCAGGGCCGACCACCGGGAGCTCGCCCAGCGGCTCCTGACCGCGCTGCTGCCGTACTCGGGCACCGCGCGCAGGATCGGCATCAGCGGGGTGCCCGGCGTCGGCAAGTCCACCTTCATCGACGCCCTCGGCACCCTGCTCACCGGCCTCGGGCACCGGGTCGCCGTCCTCGCCGTCGACCCGTCGTCCACCAGGACGGGCGGCTCCATCCTCGGCGACAAGACCCGTATGGAGCGCCTGGCCGTCGACCCGGCGGCCTTCGTCCGGCCGTCACCCACGGCGGGCACCCTCGGGGGTGTCGCGAAGGCGACCCGCGAGACGATCATCGTGATGGAGGCGGCGGGCTACGACGTGGTGCTCGTCGAGACCGTCGGCGTCGGCCAGTCGGAGACCGCCGTCGCGAACATGGTGGACTCCTTCCTGTTGCTGAGCCTCGCCCGCACCGGCGACCAGCTCCAGGGCATCAAGAAGGGCGTGCTGGAGCTCGCCGACCTCATCGCCGTCAACAAGGCGGACGGGCCGCACGAGCGGGACGCCAAGTCCGCCGCGCGCGAACTCGCGGGCGCGCTGCGCCTGATGCACCCGGTCGACGCGGCCTGGACGCCGCCGGTGCTGAGTTGCAGCGCCCGCGAGGGCACGGGGCTCGACACCGTCTGGGAGCGCCTGGAACAGCACAGGAAGGTCCTCGACACCAGCGGACGCCTCCAGGGCAAGCGGAGCGACCAGCAGGTCGACTGGACATGGTCGATGGTCCGTGACCATCTGCTGGACCGGCTGCGGAGCCATCCGGGCGTACGATCCCTGACTCCGGCGCTCGAACAGGCCGTACGGGAGGGCACGTTGACCGCCACGCTGGCCGCCGAGCAAATCGTGGCGGCGCTGGAGCTGCCGGCGGACGCCGGGGGAGTCGCACGATGACGGCCGGACCTTCCGCAGGCCCTCCCAAGGAGGACGAGACCGTTCTCGTACGGAGCGAAGGGCGCGTCGGGCGGCTCACCCTCAACCGGCCGCGCGCGCTCAACGCCCTCACCCACGCCATGGTGTCGCGCATCGACGCCGCGCTCACCGCGTGGGAGGGCGACCCGTCCGTACACGCGGTGCTCATCGACGGCGCAGGGGAACGCGGGCTGTGCGCGGGCGGTGACATCCGGGCGATCCACGAGGACGCGCGTACGGGCGGCACGGAGTCGCCCGCCTTCTGGCGCGACGAATACCGCCTCAACGCCCGGATCGCGCGCCATGTGGGGCCGTACGTCGCGTTCATGGACGGCTTCGTGATGGGCGGCGGCGTCGGCGTCTCGGCGCACGGGAACGTCCGCGTCGTCACCGAACGCTCCCAGGTCGCCATGCCCGAGACAGGCATCGGCCTGGTGCCGGACGTCGGGGGTACGTATCTGCTCTCCCGCGCGCCCGGCGAACTGGGCACCCATCTCGCCCTCACCGGCGAGGCGGTGGGCGCGGCCGACGCCGTCCTGTGCGGGCTCGCTGACCACTTCGTCCCCTCCGGCCTGCTGCCCGCCCTGGCCGCCGAACTCGCCTCCACGGACGTGCCGGTGGCCGTACGGCGCCATGCGGCGACACCGCCCGAGGGCGAACTGGCCGCCGACCGCGAGTGGATCGACGCGTGTTACGCGGCGGACTCGGTGGAGGAGATCGTGGACCGGCTCTTCGGCAGCGGCCACCACGCTGCTAAGCAGGCGGCGGAGACCATCCTGACGAGGTCCCCCACCGCCCTGAAGGCGACGCTGGCGGCCCTGCGGGCGGCGCGGGAACTCGGGACGCTGGAAGAGGTGCTGGACGTGGAGTACCGGGCCTCCTGCGCCGCGCTGCGGACGCCGGACCTGGTGGAGGGGATCAGGGCGCAGGTGATCGACAAGGACCGGACGCCGCGGTGGGTGCCCGGCGAGCTGGCACTGGTCACCGACGCGGACGTGGCCGCCTTCTCGGCGGTGCCGGAGGGCGGGGACCTGGGACTGGCGGGGCCGCGACTCTAGCCCCAGGCTTTCGGCCCCGGTGAGGGGATGAGGCCCGGCCTCATGACCGGGGTTTGTCCGCGAACACCCAACGATTGCCCTCCAGCGCGTCGTTCGGCTCGGGCAGCGGGCCGCGGCCATGGCGACGGGTGAAGTGGAACGGGGTGTGGACCGCCGTGGACCAGCCCTTGCCCACCAGATCCGCCGCGGAATCGGGCCGCGGCTCCCCGTCGAAGAGGCTGAGCAGGTCGATACCGATCTGGTCTCTCGTGGCGGTGTAGAGCGGGCTGTCGCGGTACGCCCCCAAGTCCTTCTCCAGCTTGACCTCGTACGCCAGAGCGCTTCCCCCGGCGCTCAGCCGGTCCACCGTGTCGATGAGATAGGTCTCGGCGGTGAGGGGCAGATAGAACAGCAGCCCCTCGGCCAGCCAGACGCTCGGTGCGGCCGGGTCGAAGCCGGCGGCGGTCAGCGCGCCGACCCAGTCGGCGCGCAGGTCCATCGGGATCGGCACGCGCGCCGCCCTCGGGGTGGCCGACAGCGCGCCGAGCACCTGGTGCTTGAACGCCAGCACGCCTTCCCTGTCGATCTCGTAGACCACGCAGTCGGCAGGCCAGTCGAGCCGGAAGGCCCGCGTGTCCAACCCGGCCCCGAGCAGGACGACTTGGCGGGCGCCTCCCGCGTGCGCCGACCGGAGCAGGAAATCGTCCAGGACCCGCGTCCGCAGGCCGAAGTAGCGCGCGAAGCGTCCCCACAGCGGGTTCGCGTCCCCGTCCGGCACGTGCCGGATGCGGACGGGCCAGCCCGCGGACGCGGGTGCGGCGCGCACGAAGTGCTCGGCATAGACGTCCTGCGCCAGGCTGTCGGGGCGGTGGGTCTCGATCGCCCGCGCGGCGGCGACCAGCAGAGCGGTCAGACCGACACCCCCGTCCACGCCTTCGGTGCTGGTGTTCTGATGCACGGTGCCGGTCATGCGTCCTCCGTTGGAACGGGTACGGATAAGAGTTGGGACCCACGAGAAGCGAGCGGTGGCGAGGGACATCGCCACGCGTCCTACGGAATGAGGACGGGTTTGACCACGCGGCCCGCTTCGCAGTCGCGTTCGGCCTCGTTGATGTCGGCGAGCGGGTACGTACGGATCAACTGGTCGAAGGGGAACAGCCCGGCCAGCCACAGCCCGGTCAGCCGCGGGATCAGCAGTCCTGGCACCGCGTCCCCCTCGCAGATGTGGGAGATTCCCCGGCCCCGGTCCAGCGTCCCCGGCTCCAGCGGCAGCGCGGTGCGAAGCCGTGCCACCAGGCCGAGTTGGCCCCTCGGGCGCAACGCCCTGAGCGCGTCGTTGATCAACGGGGCGGAGCCGGTCGTGTCCAGCGCGTACCGCGCGCCGCCGTCGGTCAGCCGCCGGACACGGTCGGGCAGACCGGCCGACGCGGCGTCCAGCGGGACCGCGCCCAACCGCTCGGCGACGGCCAGCCGTTCCGGCTGCCGGTCGACGGCCACGGTCACCGCCCCGGCGGCGGTGGCCGCCATCACCGCCGCCAGCCCCACCGCGCCCGCCCCGAAGACCGCGACCGTGTCGCCGGGGCCGGCGCCGAAGGAGTTGATGACCGCTCCGGCGCCGGTGAGGAAGCCGCAGCCGAGCGGCCCGAGGAGTTCGACGGGCAGCGACGGATCGACCCGCACCGCGTTGCGGGCCGGGACCATCGCGTACTCGGCGAAGGAGGACTGGCCGAACCAGCGGGGGGCCAGTGCGCCCCCGGCCCCGTCGGTGAACCGTGCCGCGTTCTCGGTGCGCCCTCCGAAGAGGTTGAGCGCGGCGAAGGAGTCGCAGTAGGCGGGGGCCGCGCCCGCACAACTCCGGCAGTGCCCACAGGAGTCGAAGCTCAGCACGACATGGTCGCCGACGCTCAGACCGGTGGCCGGGCCGCCCGTCTCCACCACCACCCCTGCCCCCTCGTGGCCGAGCACGGCGGGCAGCGGTGAGCGGCCGGCCGAGCGACGGACCGCGAGATCGGTCCGGCACATCCCGCAGCCCGCGATCCTGACCAGGATCTCGCCGTCGGCCGGTCCCGAGCGCAGGATCACCTCCTCAAGGGCGAACGGGTCTTCGTACGAGCGCAGGACGGCCGCGCCGAATCTCCTCCTCACGCCGCCCCCGGGCGGTGCACGACGAACGGGCTGAGATTTCCGTAGAGCCCCCACGGCCCGCCCGCGACGCCGACACCGCTGTCCTTGATGCCCGCGAAGGGCTGGGCGAGGGAGAGTTCCGCGTGGTGGTTGATCCAGGCGGTCCCGCACTCCAGCCGGTCGGCCACCGCCTCGGCGCGGTCGAGGTCGGTCCCCCAGACGGAGCCGCCAAGACCGAAGCCGGTGCCGTTGGCCGCCTCGACGGCTTCGTCGATGTCCCCGTACGGCAGCACCGGCAGGACCGGGCCGAACTGCTCCTCCGTCACCACAGGGCTGTCGGGCGGGACATCGGCCAGGATCGTCGGGGCGAAGAAGTAGCCGGGCCTGTCCAGCCGGTGGCCACCGGCCACGGCTCGGGCGCCCGCAGCCACGGCCTGATCCACGCACCCTTCCACCCTGGCCAGTTGGGCCGCGTTGTTGACCGGCCCCAGCCGCGAGCCCGGATCGAGCCCGGCTCCCACGACGACCGCGTCGGCCTGCTGCGCGAGGGCGTCCACCACCCGCGAGTAGAGCCGGGCCGGGGCGTAGACCCGCTTGACCGCCATGCAGACCTGCCCGCAGTTGCGGAACGCCGCCCAGAACAGCCGCTCCGCGATCCCCTCCACATCGACGTCGTCGAGCAGGACGGCGGCGTCGTTGCCGCCCAGTTCCAGGGTGACCCGCGCGAGCGAGGCCGCCGCGCCCTCCGCGACGGCCCGCCCGGTGCCGACCGAACCGGTGAAGGTCACATGCCGGATCCCCGGGTGCGACGCGAGGCGGGCGCCGAGAGGCTCATGACCGGTGACGACCGTCAGTACGTCCTCGGGCAGGGCGCGGGAGACGACGGACCCCAGCAGCCGGGTGGCGAGGGGTGTGTACGGGGAGGGCTTGAGCACCATCGTGTTGCCCGCGGCGAGCGCGGGCGCGAACTTCGCCGACGCGAGCTGGAGGGGGAAGTTCCACGGAACGATCGCGGCGGTCGGCCCCAGCGGTCGCCAGCGGATCTCGCTGCGTACCGGCCGGCCGTCCGTGATCTTCTGGGGCGCGGGGACCAACTCGGCGAAGAAGCGCAGGCGCGCCGCCGTGCGGGCGATCTCCGCGTACGACTCGGCCAGGGGTTTGCCCTGTTCCCGGGTGAGTAGCGGAGCGAGGTCGGCCCCGGCCGCCTCCACGGCATCGGCGGCCGTGAGCAACGCCCGGGAACGGGCGACGGGGTCGGACCGCCAGCCGCGCCAGGCCTCGTGAGCCCGCTCGACGACGGCGTCCAACTCCTCCGGCCGTTGGGCGGGAGCCTCGTCGAAGATCTCGCCCGTCGCCGGATCGAGGACGGCGAAGTGCGTGACCCCGGCCGCCTTCGCGTGACCGGGCCGGCTGGTCGGCATACCGGCGGTCAGCTCGCGGCTGCGACGGTGGCCGCGTGTTCCTGGGCGTGCCGGTCCATCTCCGCCCGGAAGGCGGCCACCAGACGCGGCTGGATCCTTCCGGTGGTGCGGTCACCTCCCTCGCAGACCGCACCGCGCACCCCCACGATGTCCGTGCCGATGCGCGTCAGCGTGGCGAGGTCGGCCGCCTTGACGCTGCCCGCGAGGGCGGCGAGCAGACCGGCCTCGTGGGACAGCCCGACGAACTCCGCGCAGACGTCGGGCGGTACGTGGTCGAACAACCGTGTCCCGTCCTTGACGGCGGTGTCGAGCATGGCCGCGTCGGAGCCGGACCGGCGGGCGATGTCGGGCAGCGAGAGCGGGTTGACGCAGCCGATCCGGTGGGCGTCGGCGTAGCCGGACGCGACGACGAACGCGTCCGGCCGGTAGTCCTTCACGGCCCGGACGACCCCGCGCATCACATCGGTGGCCTGTTCGGGCGTCGTGCATCCGTAGAGGCCGACCTTGATGTACGTGGCGCCGGAGACGACCGCGCCGAGCGCCGCCTGGGCGACCGTGCCGGGCTTGTACGGCACGTCCCCCACGGTGGCGGACAGCGGCTTGTCCGCCGGGACGGCGTCCCGGATCTCCCTGATGACCCAGGGGAAGTTCGCGCCGAGCGAGCCCTCGGCGGGTCTCTTGACGTCGACGATGTCGAGGTGCCGCGCCGCCTTCGCGCAGTCGATGGCCTCTTCGACACCGTCAGGAGAGATGAGAAGCAACAACGTGGATTCCTTCCACCGCATGTCCACCTGCCGAGGGGCAGGTATGCGGAGTCGTCTGGATCACGTGCGGTTCGCTCATCATTTCCGGGTGCCCATGATTCCCGGCAGGGCGCGCGGAGTACCGAACGGGTCACTGCCCTCACCCGCTCACGCCCCCAGCGTGCGCAGGACCGCGGGCCACGAAGATCCGCCGGACAGGACCTAGTACTCCAGTTGCACTTCTCCATTTGTCCTGGTCACAGGGCCTTTCCGGAGTCTAGTTTGCTGACGCCGTGTCAGGGTGGCGGTGGTTCGTGA
>NZ_JBHXRX010000044.1:0-68999 GCF_042714995.1 Streptomyces sp. NPDC058665 | reverse complement strand
CGCCTACACCACCAAGTCCCGTATCACCAGGGGCACTCCGGTCATCACGGTCAAGCCCAACTCGGCTCCTGTCGAGCCGGCCCCGGCCGCGGGCACCGTGGAGGAACTGGCCGTCACCTTCTCCGAGCGGGCCACCGGGACGAAGGTCGTCGCCCGCACCCCGCGTGAGTCGACCGGCCGCCCCGAGCTGACCGAGGCCGCGATCGTCGTCTCCGGCGGACGCGGCGTCAACGGCGCGGAGAACTTCGCGATCATCGAGGCGCTCGCCGACTCCCTCGGCGCCGCTGTGGGTGCCTCGCGTGCTGCTGTGGACGCGGGCTGGTACCCGCACTCCAACCAGGTCGGCCAGACCGGCAAGTCCGTCTCCCCGCAGCTCTACATCGCCTCCGGTATCTCCGGCGCGATCCAGCACCGGGCGGGCATGCAGACCTCGAAGACGATCGTCGCGGTCAACAAGGACGCCGAAGCACCCATCTTCGACCTCGTCGACTACGGCATCGTCGGCGACCTCTTCCAGGTCGTTCCCCAGCTCACCGAAGCCATCAAGGCACGCAAGGGCTGAAGACCGCCGCTGCTATCGGGAGTTGTTGGTTGCTGGGGTGGTCACGAGGAGTCGGGTGCCGTGGGTTCGGTCCGAGGACGGGCCCGTCTCGATCGCGAACTCTCCCGGTTCCACAGCGCGTTCGCCTTCGCGGGTGATGGAGGCCAGAGTCCGCGCCCCCACCTGGAAGCGGACTTGTGTTCTTTCTCCGGGTTCCAGCACGGTCCGGGTGAAGCCGCGTAGTTCTCGTACGCGTGGCCATGAGGTGCCGCCGACCACCCGGCGTACGTAGAGCTGAACGGTTTCCCGGGTGGACCGGTCGCCGGTGTTGCGGATCTCGACCGTGCACAGAAGCGGCTCTTCTGTGCCGGCGGACGTGCCCGTGGCGAGTTCGGCCGCCGTGACGGAAGTGCGGGAGAGCCGGGGTTCGCCGTACTCGACCGTCGTGTAGCCCATCCCGTGGCCGAACGCGTGGCGCGCGGTGGCGGGCTGGTCGACGTAGCCGCGGTAGCCGTGGTCCTTCCCGTTGTAGAACACGGGCAGTTGCGCCGCCGACCGGGGGACCGAGACGGGGAGCCGGCCCACGGGTTCCGCCGTGCCGAACAGGACGTCCGCCACCGCGCGTCCGCCCCATGGGCCGGGGTACCAGGCGCTGAGTACCGCCCCGGCCCGGTCGGAGAGGTCCGGCAGGGCGTGCGGTCGTCCCTGGACCAGCACCACGGCGACGGGGGTCCCGGTGGCCGCGACCGCGTCGAGCAGGGCCGACTGGCCTTCGGGGAGGCCGAGTTCGGCCAGGTCCACGCCCTCCCCGCAGGTCATGCCCACGGGGTTCCCCACGGAGACGACCGCCGCCCCGTTGGCGTCGAAGCGTGTCCCCGACGCCCGTGCGCTGGAGCCGCCGAGCACCACCACCGCGACATCGGCGTCCGAGGCCAGAGCGACCGCCGCGGGCACGGCCGACAGGTCGCCGCCCACGAGATCGCTGCCCCGAGCGTGAACGACCTCCACGCCGTCCGGGGCCGCGGCCCTGAGCCCGTCGAGGACGGTGATGCCGGTGCCGGGCCGCTGCGGTGCGGTGTAGTCGCCGATCTGCTGAGGTACGGAGTCGGCGTTCGGGCCGACGACCGCGACCCGCCGGACGCCGCCGGTCAGGGGGAGGGTCACGCCGTCGTACGCGAGCAGGGTGACGGATTCCCGGGCGATGCGTTCGCTGAGGTGTTCCGGGCCCGGGGCCGGGGCGCGTTGCCCGGTGTACGGCTGCTCGAAGAGGCCGAGCCGGAACTTCAGGGTGAGGACCCGTCCGACCGCGGTGTCGAGGGTGTGCTCGTCGACCAGCCCACGTCGCACGGCCTGCTCCAGCCGGGGGAAGCTGTCGTCCCACAGGCTCAGGTCGGTGCCCGCCTTCAGCGCCATCGCGCCGGCCGCCGCCGGGTCCCCGGCCAGCCGTACCAGGCGGTCGATCGCGAGTCCGTCGGCCATCACCAGTCCGGTGAACCCCCACCGTTCGCGGAGGATTCCGGTCAGCAGTTCCCGGTTCGCGGCACACGGGAGGCCGTTGAATTCGTTGTACGCCGCCATGACGCCCGCCGCCCCGGCGCGGACGCCTGCCAGTGCGGCCTCCAGGTGGATCTCGTGCAGCTCACGGGTGCCGAGTTCGGTGGCCGCGCTGTTACGGCCGCCGACCGTGGCGCCCTGCCCGGCGAAGTGCTTGAGCACGACAGCGGCCCGGTCCGGCGCGATGCGCTCTCCCGGCGGTCCTTGGACGCCGCGTACCAGGGCTTCGGTGAACCGGGCCGCCAGGTAGGGATCCTCGCCGAAGCACTCCTCCGCGCGGCCCCACCGTGGATCCCGCACCAGGTCGAGCGCGGACACCAGCGCCACATGGCCGCCGCGTGAGCGGAGCTGCGCGGCGGCGAGGGCGACGGCCTCCTCGTACAGTTCCGGGTTCCAGGTGGCGCCGACGGCGAGGTTGACGGGCAGCAGCGTGCCGTCCAGTGCCTGGAGGCCGTGCGG
The DNA here is from genome assembly GCF_042714995.1 of Streptomyces sp. NPDC058665. Classification (NCBI taxonomy): domain Bacteria; kingdom Bacillati; phylum Actinomycetota; class Actinomycetes; order Kitasatosporales; family Streptomycetaceae; genus Streptomyces; species Streptomyces sp. NPDC058665. Next base: position 66,445 of record NZ_JBHXRX010000044.1, on the reverse strand, counting down.
CATCTCCTCGACCAGCAGGACGGGAATGCCGAGACGGGTGTTCTCCACCACGTGCCGCTGCACGTCGTCGCTGACCCGGGCACCGTCCGCCGCGCCGATGCCCGTGGCCGCCGTCACGCCCGACCAGGGGTCGGCGCGCTGCAGCCCGTAGAGCGCGCCCATCCCGTCGTACGCGGCCACTTCAGTCCGGAACGCCCCGGTCAGCCGGTGGCCCGAGGAGGTGCGTTCGTACGCGTCCCACCCGTACATCCGCTGGTTGACCTGCCCCACCTTCTCGGTGAGTGTCATCCGCGCCAGCAGGTCACGCACCCGGTCGGCGACGGGCGCCGTGGGGTCCCGGAACATCGGTTCGGACATCGGATGGCTCACTTTCACGCAACAGCAGGGGGTGTGCGCCGCTACGGCAACACACCTGGTGGGCACAGGAGTTCGCGGCGAACACCTGGCGGGCTCAGAGGTTCGCGGCGGGCCCGGAGCTCGGGCCCCGGGCCCGCCGCGAAGGCGGCCGGTCAGCGCGGTTCGGGCCGGCGCAGTTCGAGGACGCGCACCCCGTACGGGGCGATCACCACGTCCCGTACCGGTTCGCCGCCGGCCGGCTCGCGCAGCTCTCCGTCCGCCGACGGGCGGACGGTCAGCTCCTCGTCCGACTGGCTCACCAGCCACACGTAGCGGGTGCCGTCCTCATGGACCAGGGTGTCGGCGGCGACGTACGGCGTGTCGACCGTCACCGGCCGTGTGGCCCCGGCGAGTTGGGCGAGCGCCGCGTACAGGCGGTGTGTCTGTTCCGGGTTCGCGCGGGCCGTGCGGGCGGCCATGTGCTCCAGCGGGTAGGTGGCCAGGACCGTACGGCCCTCGCCCGTCTCGTGGCACAGCAGCGCCGGGCGGCCGTGCGCGTCGGTGGCGACGACCCGCGCACCGGCCGGTACGACGGGCAGGTAGGCACGGCTGTCCTCGTTGCCGGCCACCGGGAAGCGAAGGGTCTCGCCGGCGGCTATGGAGCCGAAGTCCTCGGTGAACGTCATCTCCAGAACGTCGTCCTCGATCGGTTCGGCGACCCCGTAGGAGAGCTGGAGCTCCACGCCGAACAGGCCGTCCAGATCGTGGAACCACGGGCCGCGTGTCGCCGGGTGCTCGCCCGAGCAGAACGACAGGTAGACCGTGGCGCCCTCCCGGGCCCGCCGCTCCAGCACGCGCCGCGTACGGGTGGTCAACTGCCGTGTCGAGGGCAGCAGATACAGCGCGGCGTCCTCCGGCAGCCCGTCCGCCTCCCTGGCGAGCGCCACGGGCAGGTCCGCGCCGCGCGCGGCCACGTACCCCTGGTGCAGCGACGTGAAGATCAGCGGCCGGTCGGCGGGCCGGCTGTAGGGGTAGCCGCGCTCCAGGAAGGCGGGCACGACCAGGGCGGTGTCGGCGTCCGTCCGGCGGCAGCGGGCGAAGTCGACCCGCTTCAGCACCCCGGCGAAATCGGCCAGCTCCCGCAGCGGTTCCTTCGGCCGGCCGGTGTGGTCGGTGATCCCGAAGTGCATCTCGAAGGGGTGGTGGTCGTACGGAGACTGCTCCCACAGTTCGTCGTAGTCGGTGTTGTTCCAGGCGATCCAGCCCGTCGCCCCGCCCAGCAGCGAGTTGTGGAGGGTCTGGCGGTAGAACACGCCCGCGTTCGCCGCGGACACGGTGTCGGTCGACAGCCCGAACTCCTCCAGGACGACGGGCCGGCCGGTGACGGCGGCGAGTTCGCACTCGAACGCGGCACGGTAGTGCTGGCGCGCCCGGTCGGTGTCCGAGCGGTAGACGTGCGGTCCCACGAAGTCGACGTACTCGGCGGTGTCCCGCAGCGAGAAGCCGTTGTCGCGGCCCGTCACCTCGATGCCCCACGCGCCGTCCCCGAGCGACACGGGCTGGATGCCGCCCGCCGCCCGTACCGCGTCGCACATGAACTGCGCCCAGGCGGTGACGACATCGCTGGAGGGCGGGTCGACCTGGTAGATCCGGCCGTAGCCCGGCATCTCGTTGGTGATCAGCCAGCCGGTGACCGCGGGATGGTCCTTGAAGCGGCGGGTCATCTGGGAGACGAACCACGCCTGCCGCCCGACGAGCCACACGTTCTCGTACAGATCACGGTTCCCGCGCCAGGCGGGATCCCAGTTCTCGCCCGACATGTGGCCGACGATGAAGGTGGGAACGGTCCCCATGCCCGCCTCGGTGTGGGCGTCCAGGAAGTCACGGAAGCGGTCGCACAGCTCCTCGTCGATCCGCCCCGGCTCCGGGTGGAAGTCGGGCCAGTAGAAGAAGGACCGGGTCATGTTCAGCCCGTGGTCCCGCAGGACTGCCAGCTCCTCGCGGACCGTCTTCGGCTCGTAGTTCCGCCACATCAGCGGACCACCGGTGCGGGACCAGAAGTTGGCGCCGAGCCAGGGCAGGACGGCGGAGTCATGGGTGAGCTGGGCGCTGTGACGTCGCATGGTCTTTCTCTGACCTCTTCGAAGTGCGGGGGTGGGGCAGGTGCGGCCGGCGCGGGGCCCGTTCGGGCCTGGCCGGGTGAGCCGCGGGGCAGGGCGGGGGCCGTGCCCCGGCGGGCCGCGTGCGCCGCGGATCGGGAGGCTCATGCTTCAGGGCGCGGACGGTACGGGGCCGGTGGACTCCCGTACGACCAGGCGCGGGCGTCCGTCGAGGACCGGCGGGGGTACGTCCTCGCCGTACCGGACGAGCAGTGTGCGGGCGGCGGCGGCACCGACCCGCTGCACCTGCTGGTCCACGGTGGTGAGCCGGGGGTGCAGCCAACGGCCCAGCGGCAGGTTGTCGTACCCCACCACCGACACGTCGGCGGGCACCCGCAGCCCGCCGCGCTGGGCCGTACCGATACCGCAGACGGCCATGGAGTCGTTGGAGAAGACCAGCGCGGTCGGCCGGTCGGGCAGGGCGAGGAGTTCCTCGGTGACCGCGACGGCCGCCCGCTCCGTGAAATCGGTGTGCCGGACGGCGGCGGGCCGCAGCCCCGCTTCGGCGAGGGCGTCCTCGAACGCGGCCCGGCGCAGCCCGGTGTGCACCAGATCGGCCGGACCAGCGATGTACGCGAGGCGCCGGTGGCCCAGCTCAAGCAGGTGCGCGACGGCCTCACGGACACCGGCGTCCTGCTGCCCGAGGCCGACACCGGGCACGGGCGAGGCCGGGTCAGGCGCGCCCAGCAGTACGGCGGGCAGCCCGAGGTCGCGCAGCAGCCGCGGGCGGGGGTCGTCCGCCCGCGCGTCGGTCAGGACCGCGCCGTCGATCCGGCCTTCCGCGGCCAGCCGTTCGTACAGCGCGCTCTCCTGGGCCATGTCGGCGACCAGATGGAGGAGCAGACCGTAGCCCCGGGGGGCCAGTTCGCCCTCCAGACCGGTGATCAGCTCACTGAAGTGCGGGTCCGCGCCCAGGACATCGGTGGGCCGCCGCACGACGAGCGCGATCGTACGGGTGCGCGCCCGGCGCAGGGCCGACGCCGACGCGCTCGGCGACCAGCCCAGTTCGGCCGCCGCGTCCAGGACCCGGCGTCGGGTGGCATCCGAGATCCGGCCGGTGCCGTTGACGGCCTGGGAGACCGCGGCGGTGGAGACCCCGGCCGCGGCGGCCACGGCCTTGATCGTGGGCCGCGCGGCCGGGGCCCCTGACCCCGGCGACGTGCCCGCGCCGTTCCCCGCGTCCTCAGGACGCTCCTCGATACGTACCTTCACATCTTCACCGCCCCGCTGACGAGAGCCTGCTGCATGCGCTTCTGGAGCACGGTGTACACCACCCACACCGGGACCAGCGTCAGTACCGTGCCCGCCGTCAGAATGCCGTAGTCGGTGCCGGTCAGGGACTTCAGGGTGGGCAGGGCCACCTGTACGGTGCGCTGCTCGGGGTCGGGGCCGATGATGACGAGCGAGTAGAGGTACTCGTTCCAGAAGGTCAGGAAGTTCAGCAGGAGGATCGTCGCGATCCCCGGCATGCACATCGGCGTGTAGATGTGCCGCAGGACGGCGAAGGTGGACGCGCCGTCCAGGCGTGCCGCCTCCTCCATCTCCTGCGGGATGGTCCGCATGAACTGCACCAGGATCACGACCGAGAGCGGCATCGCCGTGGCCGGCAGGAACAGCACCATGAACGCCCGGGTGTGGAACAGCCCGGTCGCGGCGGCGAGCAGGAACGTGGGGAACAGCGCGGCGAACGTCGGGACCAGGAATCCCAGCGAGAACACCCGCTCCACGAACGCTCCGAGGCGCCCCTGGCTCCGCGCGATGGCGAAGGCCGCCGGAATGGCGAGCGCCAGGGTGAGAGCCAGCGCGAGCACCGTGACCAGCGCGGAGTTGACGATGGCCGTGCCCAGATCCGCGGAGGAGAACGCCTCCCCGAAATTGTGCGGGGACAAGGAGGCCGGCAGGGCGAACGGGCTCCCGAAGATCTGGTCGTTCGTCTTGAACGCCGAGACCAGCAGGTAGTAGAGGGGGACCACCAGCAGTGCCGCGTACAGCCAGGCGAGGATATGGGCCGGCAGCCAGGACCTTCCGAACTTCATGGAACCGCTCCGATCAGTAGTTCTGGCGGAAGACGCGACGGATGGTCAGCAGCCCGGCCAGACCGGCCAGGAACAGGACCACACCGACGGTCTGGCTGTAGCCCAGATCGGCCGCGATGAACGCCTTCTGGTACACAAGGAAGGACAACGTTGTCGACGAGCTTCCCGGACCGCCCTGGGTGAGCAGCAGCACGTTCTGCGCGGAGCCGAACAGGGTCCACAGGAACTGAAGCATCGTCACGACACCGACGAAGTCCCGGATGACGGGGAAGTGGATACGCCACATGGCGCGCCAGTGTCCGGCGCCGTCCAGCTGGGCGGCCTCCCCGATCTCGTCCGGCACGCTGCCCAGCCGGGCGGCGAACAGCACGGCCGTGAAGCCGATGCCGCTCCACACGTCGAGGACGATCAGGCAGTACAGGGCGGTGGACGGCGAGGCGAGCCAGGCGTCCGTCAGCGAACCCAGACCGACCTTGTCCAGACCGCCGTTGAGCAGCCCGTCCGGCGAGAGGACCGCGTAGAAGACCATCGCCTTGGCCGGGGTGGAGATCAGACCGGGGATGAAGAGCAGGTACCGCAGAGCGCGGTGGCCCGGCGGCCTCTGCGCGACGTAATACCCCAGCATGTACGCGCACACGATCATCACCGGCAGCGCGACGACGAGTTGCACCGCCGTGTTGCCCACGGCGTCCCAGAAGACCGGGTCGTCGAGGACGGCGCGGACGTTGCCGGAACCGGCGAACGACACCGGCTGGAGCATGCCCGGCCAGTGCAGGGCGGCGATGACGAAGATGGCGACCAGCGGGCCGACCATGAAGACGAGGTACCAGACCAGTGCCGGTACGGCCAGGACGACCCCGCCCTGCTTGCGGCGAGAGGGAGCGGCGGGGGACGGCGACGGGGGGTCCGGCCGGCGGACCGGGGCGCCGCCCGGGGCGGACGAGAGCAACGTCATGAGGGGCCTCGCAGAGGGCTCGGGCGCGCGGATCAGGCCGTGCGGTAGGCGGATTCGAGGGCGGAGCGCACGGCGGCGGCGCTCGTCCCCGGGGTGAAGGCGGTGCTGGTCGCCGTGATCAGCGGCTGGGTCGCCGTCGGCGGGACGTACAGATCGGGCAGCAGGACCTGGCTGACCCGCTCACCGAGCCGCTGCGCCTCGGCCACCAGCGGGAACTGCTTGCTGACGGTGTCCGTCACGAGAGCCATGTCGCGTCCGCTCTCGGTGATGAAGCGTGAGACCACCTCGGGCCGGTACATGAAGCGCAGGAACTTCTCGACCGAGGACAGCTTCTTGACGCCGTTGGGACTGATCCAGAAGCCGATGAGGGTGTACGAGCGCAGGATCGTCGGTTTGTCGTGCGAGGCGCCGGGGGCCAGCGGCCAGCCGCCGATCGCGGTGTGCCCTGCGGGCTTCGGGGCGACCTTCGCCAGCGCAGAGGACATCGCGGACTGGATGGCAGCCGCCTCGGTGTTGTACTGCGTCGTCATCGTGTCGGAGGTCAGTCCCTGCGCCTTGTCGGCGAAGACACCGGCGTCGCGCAGCTGTACGAAGTAGTCGATGCCCTCGCGGACGCCCCTGCTGCCGCTGAAGTCACCGGTCGAGTAGACGTTCCTGGCCTCGTCGGGCGTGAGGAAGGTCTGGATGATCTGGGCCAGCAGCTTCTGGCCGGTCCAGTCGTTGCCGCCGACGGTGACCGGGGCGATGCCCTTGGCGCGCAGCTTGCGCGCGGCGCCGATCAGCTGGTCCCCGGTGGTGGGTACGGAGTCGACGCCGGCCCGCTCCAGCAGGGCCGTGTTGTAGGCGACGGGCCAGTTGGTGGCGAAGTAGGGGAAGGCGCGCAGCCTGCCCTTGCTGTCGGTCCACTCCGCCAGGGCGGCGGGCAGGACGCGCTCGCGCAGCCCCCAGTCGTCGAGATACCCCTTCACATCGACGGTGGCACCGACATCGGTCCAGGCCAGGGTCTTGTCGTAGAGGTTGACCATGACCACGTCCGGCTCCTTGCGGGCCAGCCGGGAGGTCTCGTACACCTGGGGAAGGTCGTCGCCGTTGACGAGGTTCTTGATCCGGAGCCCGGGGTTCTCCTTCTGGAAGGCCTTGACGGCGGCCGTGTAGGTGGGGGAGCCCGGTGCGGTGGTGCCGAGCTGGGTGTGCACGAGCAGGGTGCCGGGGTCGGAATCGGCCGAGGCGAACGTGGAACAGCCGGACAGGGCGGGAAGTGCGGTAGCGGCGGCGAGGCCGGAGCCTGCCACGAGGAAACCGCGCCGACTCGGGGATGAGCGCACAGCGGGATGTCTCCAACCAGGACGTTAACCATGTGGTTAATCGATGTACCAGTGGGCTGCGAGAAACTTAGGGGCACTTCCCGAAACGGTCAACCCCCAGTTGCGCATGCTGTCGTGGGGAACGGGCCGCTGCCGCTGCACCGCGGTGCCGGGCGGACCCTCGGAATCCGCCTGCGGCCCAATGGAGTTGACGGCTGCGGGGCGCCGGCGTTGTCACCGGTCCCGGGTAACGTGCTCGCCGTGATGGTGGGAACCGATGAAACCCGGCTGGTTGTGCTGCGCGGCAACAGCGCCTCGGGGAAGTCGTCCGTCGCGGCCGGCCTGCGTGAGAGGTTCGGCCGCGGCCTGGCCGTGGTGGGCCAGGACAACCTCCGCCGCATCGTGCTCCGCGAGCGCGACAGGCCCGGCGCCGCGAACATCGGCCTGATCGGCCTGACAGCCCGTTACGCCCTGGACGCCGGATTCCATGTGGTGGTCGAAGGCATCCTCTACGCCGACCGGTACGGCGGGATGCTCGCGGATCTGCGTGCCGACCACCGGGGCCCGACCCACGGCTACTACCTGGATGTGCCGTTCGGCGAAACGCTCGCCCGGCACGCCACCAAGCCGATCGCCGATGATGTCAGCGAGACGCAGCTGCGCGACTGGTACCGGGCGCGTGATCTGCTGCCCGGCGGCATCGAGACCGTCATCGGCGCCGACAGCGCCCTGCACGAGTCCGTCGAGCGCATCATGAACGACACCGGTTTGGCCTGCCTGCCCGCCGTGGACCGCTGACCGGAGCCCTGCTGCGGTCAAGGCACTGGGCTGACTGCTGCGCGGGCGCTCACGCTAGGCGGAGGCTCGGACTTCGCCGGTTGTGACCTGGGGTGGGTGGGGGAGTTGTGAGGTGAGGTTGTCGCGTACGAAGTGTGATGCCCGCAGGGTTGATTCCTCGGCACCGGCCCGGTCCTGGAAGACGCTGGTCGAGACGAGTACTCCGTTCCCGGCGTCGGTCCAGTAGAAGGCCACGAAGCCGGGGATCCGGCGTACGAGCGGTACGAATCCTTCTTTCACGAGGCGTGTCACCTCGGGCGGATCGGTCACGCCTTCGTAGCGCCGTACTGCTGCGTACATGGCTGGTCTCCTCGCGGGTTGGGGGCGCCCTGTGCTGAGGTGCCGTACCCCCGCTGCGGCCAACTCGCCCACGAGGTATCCGGCAATCACCGGAAGGGCCGCTCGTGGTGATCCGGACGGCGGGTCCGGTAGCGCGCGTAGATCAGTCCGCTGCTGTCGAAGGCACGGTTCTCGACCAGTTCGAGATCGAGGCGCACGCCGTCGGGGAAGAACCGCTTGCCGCCGCCGACCACGCTCGTGGTGATGAACAGGTGGTACTCGTCCACCAGGCCGGCCGCGATCGCCTGGGCGGCGAGGTTCGGGCCGTCGACGGTGAGGTCGTGGTCAGCCTCGGCCTTGAGCTTGCGCACCGCGTCCGGGTCGAAGGTCCGCTCGATCCTGGTCTTCGAACTGGACACCGTCTCAAGCGTCGTGGAGTACACGATCTTCTCCGCGGCCTGCCAGTCGCGGGCGTACCGCAGGATGTGCGGCGGCTGGTCGGGTTCGCTGTGCGCGGTCTCCCAGTAGACCATCGTCTCGTACATCCGCCGGCCGTAGAGGTAGGTGCCGACGGGGCGGAAGAGGTCGTTGACGAAGGTGTGCACCTCCTGGTCGCCGGCCCCGGTGCCGAGGTCGCCCTCCGCGGCCTCGGCGTAGCCGTCGAGGGAGGTGATCATCGAGTAGATGAGCTGTGCCATGGCGTTTCCTCCGGGTAGGGGCGCGTCGGTCGGCGCGCGGCGGTCCTGCGGGCTGTGACCTCCGCGGCACCCGGAACTCATCGGTCGGTCGGCCGGCCGGCCGGCTGCGTCAGCCGTCCGATCCCCCCCGCCGCCCCGCCGCCCCGCCGCCCCGCCGGCTCACGTGCGGTTCACGGCGCTCACGCCGGTTCGGGTGGCTCTGGGGCTGGGCCGGGCGCAGGCTGGAAGCAGGGGCTTTTCACGTTGTACGGCACGGGGGATGACCTGGAGGTGGTTCATCATGTCCACGCTCGTCGGATGGCACGTGGAGCTGGAGTTCACTGAGGAGGGCAGCCGCACCTCCGCCGCGGCGCTGGTCAGACTTACCGACGGTTCGGAGCTGAGGGGACGGGGTTACGCGTTGCGTCACCCGAGTGACCCCGAGCAGCTGCGGGTGGGGGAGGAGATCGCGGGTGCGCGGGCTCTGGCGGACCTTGGGTCGCAGCTCCTGCAGAAGGCGCACGCGGAGATCGACGAGACGACGGGCCGTCACTCCCACCCGATCAACCACTGAGGGCCCGGCTGGTCCGGCTCGCGGCTGCGCCGCGGGGGCCCCGGGGCCGCGCCGTCGCCCCTACGGCTTGCCGCGGCACGGCGACCGGGATGGTCTCGACCCGGCTATCGGGTCCGGTGCGGATGTCCTTCCGCCTCGCGGAGGACGTTGCGCACGACGTAGCGGGTGATTCCGCCGTGGCGGTAGTAGTCCGCCTCCCGTGCCGTGTCGAGGCGCACGCGCATCTCGAAGCGGAGGTCATCCGCCCGCACGTCGACGGTGTCGGGGACTTGGTGGCCGTTGAGCCGCTCCAGGCCGGTGATCGTGATCGTCTCCGTTCCCCTGAGTCCCAGGGAGTCGGCGCTCTGGCCGTCGAGGAACTGCAGCGGCAGCACGCCCATCCCGATGAGGTTGGAGCGGTGGATCCGTTCGAACGACTCGGCCAGCACCGCCTTTACGCCCAGGAGCGCGGGTCCCTTGGCGGCCCAGTCGCGCGAGGATCCGGTGCCGTACTCCCTCCCGGCCACGACCACCAACGGCACGCCGGCCGCCTGGTACGCGACCGCGGCGTCGTACACAGTGGTGACCTCGCCCGTCACGAAGTCGCGGGTGAAGCCCCCCTCCATGCCGACGACCAGCTGGTTGCGCAGGCGCACGTTGGCGAAGGTGCCGCGCGTCATCACTTCGTGGTTTCCGCGGCGCGAGGCGTAGGTGTTGAGCTGGAAGCGTTCGACGCCGCGCTCGGTGAGGTAGCGGCCGGCGGGGGTGTGCGGTGGGATGGCACCCGCTGGTGAGATGTGGTCGGTGGTGACCGAGTCGCCGAGCCTGACCAGCACCCGCGCCCCGCGTATGTCCCGCACCGAATCCGGCTCGGGCGTCAAACCGTCCAGGTAGGGAGGGCGGCGCAGATACGTGGAGGCGTCGTCCCATGCGAAGGTCTCCCCTTCCGCCGCGGCCAGCCCGCGCCAGCGCGCGTCGCCGGCGAAGACGGTCGCGTAGGCGCGCTCGAACATGGCGGCGTCGACGGTGGATTCGATGGCGGCCCGCACCTCGCGTCCTGAAGGCCACAGATCCCGTAGGAGCACCGGACGTCCGTCCGCGTCCGTTCCGAGAGGGTCCTTGACGAGGTCGATGTCCATTGTCCCGGCCAGCGCGTACGCGACCACCAGTGGCGGCGACGCCAGGTAGTTCATCCGCACGTCGGGGTTGATCCGACCGTCGAAATTGCGGTTCCCCGAGAGCACCGACACCACCGCGAGGTCGTGCTCGCGGACCGCGTCGCTCACGGCCGGGATCAGCGGACCGGAGGCGCCGATGCAGGTCATGCACCCGTACCCGGTGAGATGGAAGCCGAGCTTCTCCAGATACGGCGTCAGGCCCGCGTCGTTCAGATAGTCGGTGACGACCGTCGAGCCGGGCGAGAGGCTCGTCTTCACCCAGGGCTTGCTCCGCAGCCCCCGCTCCACCGCCCGCTTCGCGAGCAGCCCCGCCGCGACCATGACTGACGGGTTCGAGGTGTTCGTGCACGAGGTGATGGCGGCGATCGCGACGGCGCCGTGGTCGAGAGTGAAGGCGCCGCTCCCCAGGCCGACGGCGACCTCACGGCGTGGGCGGCCCGGGACCGCCCCGGGCTGCCCCGTTCGCGGGAGGAGGCGAGTGTCCGCCTTCGTGCGGATGCCGTCGTCCGCCACCTCCAGGATGCCGGGGAGGGCCTTGCGGAAGTCCCGCTTCGCCGCTGTGAGCGGTACCCGGTCCTGCGGGCGGCGCGGGCCGGCGAGCGACGGGACGATGGTGCCGAGGTCGAGCTCGACGTACTCGGAGTACGCCGGGGTGTGCTCCGGGTCGAGCCACAGCCCCTGCCGCTTGGCGTACGCCTCGACCAGCTCCACGACCGCCGCGGGCCGGCCGGTGAAGCGCAGATAGCGCAGGGTTTCCGCGTCGATCGGGAAGTAGGCACAGGTGGAGCCGAACTCCGGGCTCATATTGGCGATCGTCAGCCGGTCGGGGAGTGCCGTGGCGCCGACACCCGGGCCGTAGAACTCCACGAACTTCCCCACGACGCCGTGTGCGCGCAGCTGCTCGGTGATGGTGAGGACCAGGTCGGTGGCGGTGGCTCCCTCCGGCAGCTCCCCGTACAGCCGGAAGCCGACGACGCGCGGCAACAGCATGGACAGCGACTCGCCCAGCATCACCGCCTCCGCCTCGATGCCGCCGATGCCCCAGCCCAGCACACCCAGCCCGTTGACCATGGTGGTGTGGGAGTCGGTGCCCAGGCAGACGTCGGGGAACGCCCAGCCCTCCTCTGTGGTCACCACGCGGGCCAGGTATTCGACATTGACCTGGTGCATGATCCCGGTTCCGGGCGGGACGACGTCGAAGTCCCTGAGCGCCTGCCGGCCCCACTTCAGGAAGCGGTAGCGCTCGGCGTTCCGGCCGTACTCGATGTCGACGTTACGGACGATCGCGTCCGGAGTGCCGAACACATCGGCGATCACGGAGTGGTCGACGACCAGCTCGGCCGGAATGTGCGGATTGACGCGGGCGGGGTCCGCCCCCAGCGCGGCCGCCGCGTCCCGCATCGCCGCGAGGTCGGCGAGCGCGGGGACTCCGTTGGTGTCGTGGAGGAACACCCGCGACGGGCTGAGGTCCACCGACCGCGCGTGGTCCGGTCCCGTGCCCCAGTCGAGCAGGGCCCGCACCTGATCGGCGGTGACGCGGCGGCCGTTCTCGTGGCGCAGCAGGTTCTCCAGGACGACCCGCAGGCTGTACGGGAGGGCCGGAACATCCAGGCGGCTGAGGTCGTGGATGCGGTACGCGGTGTCGCCCCCGACTCGCAGCACTCCCTCGGTGCCGAAGGTGTTCAGCGCGCGGATCTGGCTCGGTCGGCTCATCGGTGGCTCTCGGGATCTCGGTGCCTCGCGGGGCGACGGTGGTTCTCGGTGATGTCGTCGGGGAATGCCGGGGCGCCGAAGGTGTTCACATGTCCGCCCGGCTCCACGTACCGCTCGGCCACGGCCCGCCAGGCGGTGTAGTGCGGGGCCCGCCGGTGGGACACCCGGAAGGACCGCTCATCGGCGTAGATCTCGTACAGGTGGAAGACGTTGGCCTTCTCGGTGCTGCGGTGCACGTCGAAGCGGAGGCAGCCGGGCTCGTCGCGCAGACTCGCCCGCGCGTTCACGTGGATGCCTTCGAGGAAGTCGTCGACCAGTTCGGGCTTCACGGTGAGCGTCACGAACACCGTGAACATCACACCGCCCCGGTCAGGACGGTGTCCTCGAACGGCACTCCGCATGACGTCCCCAGCTCGCTCAGCTCACTGACCGCTCTGTCCGGCAGCCGCACTCCCGCCGTCGCCCCGTCGCGTTCCGCACGGACCTCGGGCTCGCCCGGGTAGAGGATCTCGGCGACATCGGGCGCCGTCGGCACGGCTTTCGTCCGGACGATGAGGTCGTCGACGCGGGCCGCGAACTCCTCGTCGGGCATCAGGGCATCGATACGCAGGGCCAGCACCAGGTGGCCGCACCGGCTTGGCAGGTCGGGGACGTAGGGACCGGCGACGTCGGTGCCGTAACCGCTGCCGGTGAGCACGCCCGACAGGACGTCCATGACGAACGAGATCCCGTACCCCTTGTGTCCGGCCATCGGTGCCAGCAGCCCGTGGACCGCGACCTCCGGATCAGTGGTCGGCACCCCGTGCTCGTCGAACGCCCACGTGTCGGGTATCCGCTCGCCGCGCTGCGCCGCCGCGTAGATCTTCCCCCGGGCGACACCCGTGTTGGCGATGTCGAGGACGACCGGCGGGTGCTGGCCGCCGGGGGTGGCCACCGACCACGGGTTCGCGCCGACGGTCTTGCGTGTGCCGCCCCACGGTGCCATCGCCGGGCTCCCGTTGGTGGTGAGGATCCCGACACAGCCGCGGTCCGCCATGCGGCGCGTCCAATAGGCCGCCGTACCGAAGTGGTTGCTGTTGCGTACGGCGACCACGCCCACCCCGTGGGTCTGAGCCCGGTCGACCGCGTCCCGGGTCGCGAGGTCGGCGACGACCTGCCCGATGCCGTCGCGGCCGTCGAGTACGGCGATGGCGCCGCTGTCGGTCACCAGGACGGGCCGGGTACGGGCGCGCACGGCCCCGGAGCGGAGTCTGGCGGCGTACCACGGGAGGCGGAGCACTCCGTGCGACGGGTGGCCCCAGAGGTCGGCGGTCACCAGGCTGTCGGCGACCAGCCCGGCATCGGCTGCGGGCACGTCGAGTGAGGCCAGGACCTCTGAGCCGAACCGGATGAGCCGCTGGGGGTCTACGAGGGTGGTCATGCCGGAAACCTCCGGTTGAGTTCGCTCACCTGGGACGGGGTGAGGGGACGGATGTCAAGGCCGCGCAGCAGAAGGAACAGGCGTGCGGTCTCTTCGAGTTCCTCGGCCGCGTCGGCGGCCGACGCCAGGTCCGCACCCGCGGCGACGGAGCCGTGGTTGGCGATCAGGAAGCACCGGTGGGCCGCGGCCGTCGCCTCGGCCAGTTCTTCCAGCGAGGTGTCGCCGGGTGCGTGGTAGGGCAGCAGGGGGACCCGGCCGACGCGCATGGCGTAGTAAGCGGTCAGCGGGGGGAGTACGTCGGCGGGGTCCGGGTGCTCCAGACACGACACCGCGACCGCGTGCGTGCTGTGCAGGTGGACGACGGCACCCGTGTCCGGACGCATCCGGTGGATAGCCGCGTGGAGGAACGCCTCCTTGGAGGGCGTGGCACCCTGCTGGTGCCGTCCGGCCAGGTCGATGACCGACAGCCGGTCGGCGTGCAGTGCGCCGAGGCTGACTCCGGTGGGGGTCACCAGTATGTGCTCGCCCTTCCGCACGCTGATGTTCCCGGTACGGCCGAACGCGAGCGATCGGGCGAAGAGGGAAGCGCCCAAGGCGACGATGTCGTGCGCGGCGCGGCCTCCCAACAGGTCGGGAGTGAGGGTCATCGGCGCTCCTTCACCGGCGTACTCGGGCCGGCGGCCCCCCGTAGCGCGCGGACCAGCAGGTCCTCGCCGCCGAAGTTGCCCGACTTGAGCAGCAGCGCGACGGACCTCCCCGCCACGTTCGCAAGGCACCAGGGAACCCCCCGGTCCTCCTCGTGCGCGACGGCGACGCTCCCGACCCCGAGCGCCCGCACCACGGCTCCCGACGTCTCCCCGCCGGCGACGACGACCCGGGCGGCCCCGAGCGCCACGGCCTCACGCGCGAGTTCGGCGAGTGTCTGTTCCAGGATCTGCGGCGTACGCGGCCCCAACGCGGTTCGCGCGCGGGAGCGTTCGTCGGGTCCGGCGGACGAGTACACGAGGAGGTGGGGCTCGCTCCGGTTCTGCCGGAGCCAGGTGCGGGCGTCCTCGATCAACTCATCGGGATCGGGAGTCGTTTCGGGGGCCAGCCGGTACGACGGGAGCACCTCGCTGGCCGCGGCGACCTGGGCCAGCGTGGCCGTCGAGCAGGACCCGGCCAGGGCGATCCCCGGCCCCGACGGGAGGCTCAGGTTCTGTGAACGGGCGGGCGCCCGCGTACGCTTCGACGCCCCCAGCGCGCCGGCGAGGCCGGCTCCCCCGGTCAGCAGCCGCGTCCCACCCGAGCCGGCGGCGATCGCCAGCAGATCCTCCTCGCTCAGCGCGTCGGCCACGACGTGCCGGAAGCCGTCGGCGCGCGCCCCCTTCAGGGCCGCGGCCACCGCCTCGCTTCCGTGCCGGACGACGGTCAGCGGGAGGTGCCCGACGGCTCCGTCCGTCTGACGAGACAGCACCCGGCGCAGGTCCGGGTCCGTCATCGGCGTCAGCGGATGGTGCCGCATCGGGGAGTCGGACAGCAGCCGGTCATCGACGAAGTGGTGCCCCTGGTAGGTGGTCCGGCCGTGTTCCGGTGACGCCGGGCAGACGACGGCGAGCGACTCGCCCATCGCGTGCAGCAGGGCATCCGTGACCGGCCCGATGTTGCCCTCGTCCGTCGAGTCGAAGGTCGAGCAGTACTTGAAGTAGACGGTCCCGACTCCCGCCCGGAGCAGCCACGCCAGTACCGCGCGTGCCTGCGACACCGCGTCGCCCGCGGGGACGGTGCGGGTCTTCAGGGCGACCACGACCGAATCCGTCTCCGGCGGCGGGCTCGCCTCGTCGGGCAGACCGAACAGCAGCGTGACGCTCATCCCGTTCCGCCGCAGCGCCGCCGCCACGTCGGTCGCGCCGGTGAAGTCGTCGGCGACGCAACCCAGGGCGATCACGAGCGCCCCCCGCGTGCCGGCGTACCGCCCAGCAACTCCGCCAGGGTCGAGGCCGCCAGATGGGGCCCGGTCACCACGGTGGCCCCGACCGCCTCCGCGACCGCGGCGGCCGCCGGAGCGAGCGAGTACTGGGCGAAGGCGATGACGTCCACGGACTTGTCGAGGCTCCGCGCGGCCTCGGTCATCGCGCCGCGCAGCGCCTCGATGTCCCCGGCCGACGTGGCCGCCGCGGCGCCGGGCGCCACCATCGCCCGTACCGTGCCGGACCGGCCGTTGTCCGCCAGGGCCTCGCGCAGCCGCGCCTCGCTGTCCTTGGCCGCCGGGGCCAGGGAGGCCAGTACGACGACGTGACGCGGCGCCAGATTCACGACCTCGTCGAACATCGCCTGGTCGGAAGCGAGTACCGGCACGTCCGCCGTCACCTGGTCGACGACCGGCCCATACATCGAGCAGGCCAGCTGCACCGCGTCCGCGCCCGCACCGAGGGCGTAGCGGATGAGCGTGTGCATGCGCTCCGCCAGCTCGGGCGTGAGGCCTCCCGCGCGGTCGGCGTCCTTGACGAGCCTGTCGTCCAGGAGGTGCCACACGTCGGCCGCCGGGAAGCTGTCCGCGTAGGCGTCGGTGACGGGACGTATGGTCGCCGGGGTGGCGTGGATGACCGCCACCACGGGTCCAGGGCTGTTCATGACTTCACTTCCTCCCACTCGAACGTCAGCGTCCTGATCGGATGGCATCGACGACCGCCGCTGTGAACTGACCGCAGCCGGCCGTCCCGCCGAGGTCCCGGGTCGCCATGCCGCCGCGGACCGTCCGTGCGACGCCGTCCTCCATCCGGCGTGCGGCGTCGGTGAGGTGGGCGTCGTCGTGCCGCGCGCCGAGCCACTCCAGCAGCATGGCGCTGGAAAGGATCATCGCGATCGGGTTGGCCTTGTCCTGGCCGGCGATGTCGGGGGCCGAGCCGTGGGCCGCCTGGGCCATGGCGTGGGTGTCGGACGAGTTGACGGACGGTGCGATGCCCAGCGAGCCCGCGATCTCCCCGGCCAGGTCGGAGAGGATGTCGCCGAACATGTTCTCCGTGACGAGAACGTCGAACTCGTCGGCCCTGCGCACCAGATGTACGGTCATCGCGTCGATGTGGAAGTCGTCGACCTCCACCTCGGGATACTGCCGGCCGACCTCGCGGCAGACGTCGCGGAAGAGTCCCGTGGTCAGCTTCAGCACGTTGGCCTTGTGCACGATCGTGACCTTGCGGCGACGGCGGCGGGCCAGCTGGAACGCCGCGTGCGCGATCTTCTCCGTCCCGGCCCGGGTGATGATGCCGTGCATGATCGCCACGTCGGGGGTGGGCATCATCTCGCCGGTGCCGCGGTAGGTGTTGCGGTCGGCGTAGAAGCCCTCGGTGTTCTCCCGGGCGATGACGAGGTCAGTGCCTGGCACGACGGCGTTGCCGCCTTCGAAGGCCTTGGCGGGCCGGATGTTGGCGAACAGCCCGAAGTGCTTCCTGATCGTTCCGCTCGGGTTCAGCTGACTCCGGTAGGGCTCCGGGTACGCGGCGCTGTCATGCGGGCCGAGCAGCCAGCCGTCGAGGTCTTCCAGCGCCTTGAGCGTGCTCGCCGGCGTGTGGCTGCCGTGCTCCTCGATGGCGGAGAAGCCGAGCGGGAGCTCGTGCCACGCGATCGGCGCGCCTCCCGCGGCGGTCACGGCGGCATCGACGACGGCGACCGAGGCCGGGACGATCTCAGGGCCGATACCGTCGCCGTTGAGGACGCCGAGGCGGAAGGTACGGGAGGAGGAGCTGGAGGTGGTCACGGGCGGTGCCTTTCGGATTCGGTGAGGTGTGCCGCGCGATGTTCGGGCCGGCGTCCACGGCTGACCTGCTTGTCCGGCTGCGGGTCCGGGGGGCGTCCCCCGCATGAATGCGGCAGTGGCGGGGGCGACGCGTCGTGCGCGTCAGGAGCCGACCGTCAGAAGGTCCTGCTCCTCCTGGCTGAGCCTGACCTCCTCGGGGTAGAGGAGCGCGGCCCCCGGCTTGAAGACCAGATGCACCCGGCCGGAGAGACCGGGCCGGTGGCTCTCGACCTGGACGGCCTGGCTGCCGAGCCTGACGTCGTACGCGTAGCGGGAGCCGACGTACGACGAGGTCAGCACCTCGGTGCTGAGCCGGTTGACGCCGGATACGTCGGCGTCGGCGGCGACGACCTCAAGGCTCTCCGGCCGGACGGCGACCGTGACGACTTGTCCCCGCGAGGTCGCCACCTCCGGCGCCGTGAGCGTGACGACCTCTCCGTCGCAGTCGAGGCGGACGCGGTGGCGTTCGCCCGTGGACTCCTCGACCGTCCCCTGAAGGAAGTTGCAGCGGCCGACGAAGGCCGCGACCTCCGCGGTGGCCGGACGCTCGTAGATGGTGTGAGGGTCGGCGATCTGGAGCATGTGGCCGCCCGACATGACGGCGATGCGGTCGCTGAGGGCCAGTGCCTCTTCCTGGTCGTGGGTGACGTAGACGGTGGTGATCCCGAGCTCTTCCTGGAGCCGCTTGAGCCAGGCGCGGGCCTGCTCACGCAGCTTCGCGTCGAGGTTGGACAGCGGCTCGTCCAGCAGCAGCATCGTCGGCGAGTAGACCAGCGCACGGGCAAGCGCGACGCGCTGCTGCTGGCCGCCCGATAGCTGGTGCGGGTAGCGGCCGGCGAGGCCCGCGAGGCCGACCTTGTCCAGCGCCTCGTCGATGAGCGTCTTCTGCTTCTCCCTGGGCACCTTACGGATGTTCAGCGGCATCGCGAGGTTCCTGGCGACGGTCATGTGCGGCCACAGGGCGTACGACTGGAAGACCATGCCGAGGTTGCGCTCCTCCGGCGGGAGGAACACCCGCTTGTCCACGTCCACGAACACGGTGCCGCCGACCGTGATGGATCCGCCCGTCGGCTGTTCCAGCCCGGCCACGCAGTTCAGGGTCGTGGACTTGCCGCAGCCGCTCGGTCCCAGAAGGGTGAAGAACTCGCCGTCCCTGATGGTGAAGGTGTTGTCGTGCAGGACGGTGCTGTCACCGAAGGTCTTCTTGAGGTGCGTGACGGCGAGTTCAGGCATGGTGCTTCCCTCTCATGAGCAGGCCCGCGAGCGCGACGAACGTCGCGGTGATGGCGATCTGAATGGTGGCGAGTGCCGCGACGGAGCCGGTGCTGCCCTGGGCCCAGAGCTCAAGCATCGTCGTGCCCATGACGTTGTTGTCGGCCGAGCTGAGGAAGACCGCCGGGGAGTACTCCTTCAGCATGATGACGAAGGTGAGGATCATGGCGCCCACGAAGGCCGGGGTGATGAGGGCACGCAGGACCCGGAAGAACGTCGTGACCCAGTCGGCGCCGGCGACGCGGGCGGCGTTGTCGAGCTCGGTCCCGATCTGCAACGTCGAGGGGGCGACCGAGCCGAAGGCGCTGGGCAGGGCGCGCAGCCCGAAGGCGACGATCAGCGCGGCGAGCGTGCCCGGGAGCAGGCTGTCGAGCCCGAACGGAGCGTAGGCGAAGGCCCAGAAGAAGCCGATGCCGATGATGATGCCGGGGACCGACTGCGGGATCAGGGCGAGGTACTCGATGGTGCGGGCGTACCGGAAGGTCGAACGCCGGGAGACCATGACCGCGAACACCGCGAGGACGCTGATCAGTACGGCGCCGACGCCGGCGACGGTGATGCTGTTCCAGATCGACTGCACGTAGGAGTCGTAGGCGGTGATGGTCTCGTAGTTCTTCGTGGTCAGGAAGTCGAACGGGTTGCGCAGCGGCGTGAAGATCAGGGTGAAGGAGCGGAAGACCAGGCCCAGGATCGGCACCAGCGCGCCGAAGACCACGTAGCAGAGGATGACGGTGACGCTCACCCACTTCAGCCACCCCAGGTCCAGCGGACGGGGGCGCGTCGCCTTGCCTCGGACCGAGACGAACCGGGCGGCGTCCTTCAGGAGCTTCGCCTGGACGGCGACCAGGCTCACTGTGACGCAGAGGATGACCACCGATGCGGCGCCGAGGACCGAGTAGTCGGGATTCACGGACTGCAGGCCGTTGCGGTACAGGAACGTGGAGAAGACGTCGATGCCCACCGGCTGCCCGTAGAGCAGGGGCACGCTCAGGGTCTCCACGGACATGGAGAAGACGAGGATCGAGCTGTAGACCATCGGCGGCCGGAGCATGGGGATGATCACCTGCCCGAGGATGCGCAGCGGTCCCGCTCCGCAGACCTGCGCCGCCGACTCCAGCGAGGCGTCGGACTGGCGCAGCGCGTTCGCGCAGAACACATAGGCGATGGGAGCGAGTGCGACCGCCTCGGTGACCGCCATGCCGGGGATGGAGTAGAGGTTCCAGGGCACGCCGCCGAACACCTCGCGGAACTGGGTGCTCACGAACCCGGCGGGGCCGTACATGATGATCCAGCCGAAGCCGAGGATCAGGGAGGAGATGAAGAACGGCCACTGCATCGCCCCCGCGATCAGGCGCCCGCCCGGCAGTCTCGTCCGTACGACCACGACGGCCATGGGCACCGCGATCACCAGCGAGAGGAAGGTCGTCAGCGAGGCGAAGAGGAGCGTGTTCCACACCACTTGGCCGAACCCCGCGTCGGTGAAGAGGCTCCGGTAGCCGTCGAGCGTGAAGACTCCGCCCGACTCGTACAGGGGGACCGAGCGGATCGACTGGATCAGGGTCGGCACGATCGGAGCCAGCACGAACAAGGCCAGCAGGGCCAGCACCGCGTAGTGCACGGCCGTGTCACGCCCGATGCCCAGGGGGCGCCGGTAACGGGGTGGCCTGAACTCGGGCTCCGCCTCCTGCCGCGGTGGCGGCTGGGGAGGGCTGCTGGTCAAGGTGGTCATGTCCGGTCGCTCCGATCGTGCGGTCGTCAGTGCGTCTAGGGAGGGGGCTACTTGCCGACGAGGCCGTCGAAGCGCTTCAGCCACGCTTCGGACTCGGCCTTCGGGACCTCGGTGTACGGGACCTGGATGGCCTTGTCCTCGCCGACCTCGGCGACCAACTCCTGGTAGGTGTGGAGGCCGGGGCCGGAGATGCCGTCCCGGTACGACGACAGCCCACCCTCGGCGACCGAGCGCTGGCCCTCGTCGGAGAGCAGGAAGTCGATGAAGAGCTTCGCCGTCGCGGGGTGCGGGGCGTCGGCGGCCAGTCCGACGCCGCGCGGCAGGACGACGGTGCCCTCCTCGGGGTACAGGACGTCGACCAGTCCGTCGCTGTCCTCGACCACGGGGAAGGCGGGGCCGCCGCTGATGAAGAACCCGGCCATGTACTCACCGGCGAGGATCTTCTCCATCTGAGTGCCCGACGAGGTCTCAGGGCGGGTCTCGGGCAGCAGCTTCGCGAAGTCGTCCCAGGCGGTCGGGAGCGCTTCGGTGTACGCACGGGTGACCGTGAACCCGAACGAACTCTCCGGGTCGCGGACCGTGATCTTGTCGCTGAACTTCTTCGGGTCCTCCGCGACCTTCTCGGCCAGGTCGTGGATGCCCTTCGGTGCTTCCATGAGCGTGGTGTTGTACGCGATCAGCTGCGGGTCCATCGACATCGCGTAGACATTGGGCAGCAGCTTCGCGAACTCCGGCAGCTTCGACAGCTCCGGCGACTCGTACGGTGCCAGCGTCCCGGGGCGGGCCGCGAAGGTCGCCCAGGCGCTGGCGGCGTTGGACACCGCCAGGTCGACCGGCGAGGTACCCGTGGCCTGCTCGCTGAGGACCTTCTGGAACACCTCGTCGCTGTCCAGGTCGTTCGCGGAGATCTTCTTGACGAAGCCGTACTTCTTCCTGAAGTCGCGGAAGACAGGCGCCCAGTTCTCCTCCGAGGTGTTGGAGTAGATCGTCAGCGTGCCGCCCTCCTTCTCGGCTTCTTCGATCAAGTCGGTGTATTCGGCGGGGTAGTGGTCCGGCACCTGGCCGGCCTTGATCGGGTTCTCCTTCGGCTTCTCGGCCGCGCTGCCGCCCCCGCCGCCGCAGGCGGTCAGGGCCGCGAGCGCGACCGTGCCGGCGACCACAAGGGAGAGGCGTCCCCGCTGGTGGGTCCCGCAACGGGACTGGATTGACTTCATGGGCCGCTCCTCAGACGACGGCACGGGTGGTGACGGCCCTCACCCTGGAGGTTATAACCTATGACAGTCAAGGGTCAGGTCGTGATCGGATGTGACTCCGGGGTCCTGGGGTCATGTCGGATACCGTCAACTGCGGGTCTGAACAGTCTCTTTCCGAGCCCGGACAGCAGCTGCGCCGGTGTGGGCCGGCTCATGGAGGGCGGCTTGGGCGAACATCCAACCCTCAAGACAGGAGCCATATTTCGCGGTAGGTTATAGCGAACTCACGAAGAGAGGCCGACTGACATGTCCGAACCCGCCGGGGTGTACGCGACCAAGAGCGACTTCGCCTACACCCGTATCCGCGAAGGCATCCTCTCCGGCGAGTTCGAGCCCGGTGCCGTCCTTCAGCAGGCCGGACTGGCGCGCACCATCGGTATCAGCACCACTCCTCTGCGCGAGGCTCTGCGGCGGCTGAAGTCCGAGGGCCTGGTCGAACTCGACGCGCACCGCGACGCCCGGGTCGCCTCGCTCACCGCCGAGGAGGCGCGAGACCTCCTGGAGATCCGGCTCTCGCTCGATCCGCTGGCCGCGGCGCTGGCCGCGGAGCGCCGGACGAAGGAGGACATCCGCCGTATCCGCAAGCTGGCGACGGACGTCAAACCGCTGCAGAGCAACCCCACGACGTCCGACCTGGGTGCCCATCGCGCCTTCCATCAGGCCGTCTACCGGGCGTCCCACAACGATCTCCTCATCTCGACGCTCGACAGCCTGTGGGACAAGGCGGACCGATACCGGCGGTTGGGCCTGGAGGTGGTCCGTACCCAGGAGGAGCGGGACCAGAAGGACCACGAGCACCACGCGCTCGTCGACGCCGTGGCCC
The DNA here is from genome assembly GCF_042714995.1 of Streptomyces sp. NPDC058665. NCBI lineage: Bacteria > Bacillati > Actinomycetota > Actinomycetes > Kitasatosporales > Streptomycetaceae > Streptomyces > Streptomyces sp. NPDC058665. Next base: position 44,146 of record NZ_JBHXRX010000044.1, on the reverse strand, counting down.
GGGGTGACGGCGTCGAAGCCGCCACGGTGATGCGCCGGCACATCAGCACCTCGCTCGGCGCACGGGCGGCCACACGTCTCGGCGCGGAGCCGGGGCAGCCGGTCCCGCAGCTGACCTGAACCCCGACAGAAAAAGCATGGGCATACTGCCACCGGCGACGCGGCTCCTGGCGCCGCTGTACGCGCACACCTTCCTGGTCCAGGCCGTCACGTTCGTACTGCGGCCGACCGCGGTCTACCGGGCCATCGAACTGGACGTCCCCGCGTCCTGGCTCGGCGCTCTCGGGGCGAGTTTCGCGCTCGTACCGCTCGTACTGGCGGTCCCCGCCGGTCACGCCGCCGACCGCTTCGGTGAGCGCGCGGTCATGCTGCTGGGAGGTCTTCTGACGCTCCTGTCGGTGCTGTGCTTCGTGCTGGTCGCGCACGAGGTGTGGGGCGTCGTCGCGGGCAGCGTGCTGCTCGGCACCGGCCATCTGGGCTCCGTCGTGGGGCAGCAGGCGTTGGTTGCCAACCGGACACCACGGGCCGGGTACGACACGGCGTTCGGGCACTACACCTTCGTCGCGTCGGCCGGGCAGGCACTCGGCCCGCTGCTCATCGTCTTCTTCGGCGGCTCGCGGACACTCCCCGACACCGGGGCCATCTTCACCGGATCGCTCGCCCTGGCCGCGGTCCTCTCCGTCACCTCGTTCCTCGTCCCCGGCGGCCGGGCGGAGGCAGGCGGGAAGGAGCAGCACGCGGGCACGGTCCGCGATCTCCTGCGCCGGCCCGGTCTGGTCCGCGCCCTGACGGTGAGCTGCGTCGTCCTGGCGGCGGTCGACATCACCATCGTCTACCTGCCCGTCCTCGGCGCGGAGCGCGACATCGCCGCGGGCACGATCGGTGCGCTGCTGGCCGTACGGGCCGCGGCGTCGATGGTCTCGCGGCTGTTCCTCGGCCGACTCGTACGGCGGCTGGGCCGCGGCCGGTTGCTGACCGGAAGCATCGTGCTGGCCGCCCTGGGCACGGCGCTCGTCGCCCTGCCGGGGCCGGTGTGGCTGCTCGCCCCACTCGTGGTGGCCATGGGCTTCGGCCTCGGCACGGGCCAGCCGCTGACGATGTCGTGGCTCGCCGAGGCGACACCCCCTGGACTGCGCGGGCGGGCGATGTCGCTCCGCCTCACCGGCAACCGGCTCGGTCAGACCGTGGTCCCGTCCGCCGCCGGCGCCCTGGCCGTCGGTGCCGGAGCCCCAGGCGTACTCGTGGCCACGGCCGTCGCACTCGCCGCCGCGGGCACCGCGGCCCGCGGTATCACCCAGTCACCTCCCTCAACTCCCTAGCAAGGCAAGGAAAGGGTTCCCACATGACCGAGTTCACGCCCACCGCGGACCTGTACGACGAGCACGGCGAGGAACTGGCCTCGTGCGACACGCAGTTCCGGCAGTACGGCGGACGCGCCCGCTTCCAGGGAACTGTGGTGACAGTACGCAGCCACGAGGACAACGCCCTGCTGAAAGGGGTCCTCGCCCAGCCCGGCCATGGCAGGGTCGCTGTCGTCGACGCCGGCGGATCCCTGCACTGCGCGATGCTCGGTGACAGGATGGCCGAACTCGCCGCGTCCAACGGCTGGGAGGGCGTCATCATCCACGGTGCGATCCGCGACGCGGCGGCGGTCGCCCGTATCGACATCGGGGTCAAGTCGCTCGGCACCAACCCCCGCAAGAGCCGCAAGGACGGCGTGGGCGAGGTCGACGTACCGGTGGCTTTCGGCGGCGTGGTCTTCACGCCGGGCGCCCGGATCGTGAGCGACGAGGACGGTGTGGTCCTGCTGCCCGCCTGACCTCCGCGGGCATTCGCCGAACGACCTCGTCGAACCCCACCCCGGTTCGGGGTGGCGGAGGAGCGATCGCCGCGAATGCCGCGGTGTCGAGGCCGGCCGGACCGAAGTCGCCGCGAACGCGGCGGTACGGCTGGGCCGCAGGGGGCCCCGGGCGGTTCTCCCGCGAGGGCTGGACCACCCATCCGTACGGGTGGCGCCGCATGCTCAAGCCGTCAACGACTCTCCTACCAGGGCGGGTCGTTGACGGGCATGATGGCGGGCCTTCGGATGATGCCGTCACGACAGGCGCGCACCAGCTGACTCGCCCGGACGTGTCAAGCCCGCCCGCTACGGTCGAACGATCGCAGCGGGCGGGCCAGCTGCGATTCACAGTGAGGACGTTCGCTGTCCGGCCGGAGCTGTTCAGCCTGTGCAGGTGATCCGTCGCCCTAGTCCCATGCAGGGGGCAGTCTTACGCCTGCCGGTGCAAGCTCACTCGACAGCGGAAGGCCTGACGGGATTGACCCCCTCGCGTGTGAAAGATCAAGGATGCCTCCCGTGAAGGCCGCGTTGTCGAAGGCGACGGTGCCGCCCTCGAACGTAGCCCTCCCGAAGTCGACCGTGCCGCCGGCGAACGACGCGCCCTGGAAGTCGACAGCGGAGCCGCAGAACTTCGCCCCGATGAAGTTGACGGTGCCGCCGTTGAAGTCCGCGGCAACGAAGCTGACCTTGCCGCCGCTGAACCTTGCTGCGCCGAAACTGACGTGGTCCCTGTTGAACGCTGCGCCTTCGAAGTCGACGACGCCGTCGCTGAACGTGGCGCCGCGGAATGTGACGTTGGCGCCGTCGAAGGTGGTGTTGTCGAAGTAGACCGTGGCGCCGCCGAAGGTGGTGTTGTCGAAGTCAATGGCGCCGGTACTGAATACCGCGTTGCTGAACTGGAGGGTGCCGCTGCTGAATACGGCGCCGTCCAAGTCGCCGCCGTCGAAGACCACGTCGGTGAAGTCGAAGTCGTGGCCTTGCCAGGATCGGGAGTGGTCGGTCTCGTGGCGGAGGTGGTCGCGGATGAGGCGGATGACCGTATGTCTGACCTGCCGCAGCGACAGGTAGGCATGCCATTCCTCCGTGTCGCCGGAAGGGATGTCGGCTTTGGCGGTGTAGGGGAGGCGGAGGTAGGCGCAGAGGACGTCGATGCACGTCTGGCGCAGCTCGCGGGTGGGCGCGTCGTCGGCGAGGCCGGCCAGGGCGTGCACACCGCCCAGACGTACGGCGGCCGAGGTGTCACCGAGCTGGGAGACGGCGGAGGTGAAGCGCTCGGTGTGCAGACGGGTGGCCTCACGCAGTGCGCCGTCCTCGTCGACGCGCTGGCGCCGGTAGGCCACGACCAGGGCGACGAGCGCGCCGGCCCCGGCGACAACGCCGAAGGCCAGTTTCACCAGGTCGAACAGTGTCGAAGAGGTGAGTTGCTGCTCCGGTTTGAGCTCTTGGACATCCATCAGGTCCCACCCGGCGAAGAACACTGCGGCGGCCACGGTTGTCGCCGTGATGAAGGTGAGGGCCAGGACGGGGCCGACCGGCCACAGCTGTAAGCCGCCGCGCGGGCGGGAGTTCGGATTCACATCCCTGTGGACTGTTCAGACATACCGGCGGTTGCACAGCCGGTGCCCGCGATACGGCGCTGTGGGAGGGGCGGGCGGATGTTGGAGTGGGCAGAAGTGCAGACGCAGCCGGCAGGATCAGCCACTCTGGGAGCCATGACACGTGAGGATCGGCAGGTGGCGGACTGCTTCGTCTGCGACAAGCACAGAGATGCCACGCTGATGCCCGGCGGGTCGGTCCATGAGGACGACCTTGTGGTGGTTTCCCATCTGTCTCCGCGGGCCCCTGGACAGTCGGGAACGATCTATCTGGGACACCTGCTGGTGGAGCCGCGTCGACACGCTGCCGGGCTTGCCGATCTCACTGATGAGGAAGCTGGGCGTATCGGGCGCAGGAGCTCTGCGGCCGCCCGGACTCTCCGAGAGGTTGCGGGTGCCGAGCACGTGTACGCGGCCGTGATCGGGGACCAGGTGTCCCACCTGCACCTTCACCTCTTGCCACGGTATCCCGGCACGCCCCGGCAATATTGGTGGACACGTGTTGACGAGTGGCCACAGGCTCCGCGGGGTGGTGAGGCCGACGCCGCCGAACTCGTTGAGCGCCTCAGGGCCGGCATGCGGGGTTCCCGCCTCGGGGGCGGTTGACCAGCCTGATCGCCAAGATTGAGGCGGCGTATGGGTGACCACTGGCGTGGACGCTACTCAGAACCGGAGATGAGAAGCACGCACTGGCGCGATGACGCCGGGGGCGCCAAGCAAGCCGCGGACGGCATGTCGCCGGAGAAGATGATCGGCAACATCGTCGACGCCTTGTGCGCCGAGCGCTCCTGGTGGTCTCCGGCCCGGCGGGTCCGCATCGAGAACCAGAGCCGCGGCACCTCGTCGGCGGCCTACTCCACTCTGTGGGGGCCCGGGGGGTGCGATTCCCCAGGGCGGCCCGATCATCACTGGTGGCTGGGCGCCGAATTGTGGGCGACGGCTACCATACTAGGAAGGCGGAGGCCGCTCGCCGGCCTCTCGTGGACCCGGATCTCCCCCTGACGAACGGACCCTGAGTGGACACCGACCCTGCCCCGACCCGCGAGAGCTCGAAGAGGGAGACAATCCTCCATCTGTTGCGCAGTGACATCGTCACAGGCGCGGTTCCGCCGGGGGAGCGGCTCTCGGAGGCGCGTCTGGCGACCCGTTTCGGTGTCAGCCGGATGCCGGTCCGCGAGGCGTTGAAGGAGCTCGAGCGGGAGGGCTTCGTCGCGATCGAGCAGCGCCGCGGCACGTTCGTACGCTCGGTCTCCCGCGCGGAGATCCTCGATCTGTTCGAGGTGCGCGAGGCCGTCGAGGGCATGGCCGCGCGGCTGTGTGCCGCCAGGGCGAACAACAACTTCCTCGATCGGATCGACCAGACGATCGCCGCCATGGCGGAGCACGTCCGTGTCGCGAACTCGGATGGCTACACCAGCGCTGATGCGGAATTCCACGGCCTGATCGTGGCCGGCGCGTCCAACGAGCGCCTCAGTGACCACTACCGGTTGTTGATCCAGTACCTGCATCGCGGCCTGCTCTCCTCGATCGTGACCCGCCGTGAAGGCCGCATGGAGCGCTCCCTCGCCGAGCATCGCGAGATCGTCCGCGCCCTGCACGCGCACAGCGCGGATGAGGCCGAGACGGCCATGCGCGAGCACGTCCGGCGGGGTCGGCTCGAGCTCCAGGAAGAGGTCAGCACGAAGTTCGGCGGTCCCGAGCCGACCGGTCCCGAGCCGACCGATCGCGCCTGACATGTCATGCTGACCAAGGCCGCCCGGGCACGTGGCTCCATGCCTCCTCATGCTTGACATGTCACGTTAACCCGGGCCGCTCGCCCACGCGGCTCCAAGCCTCCTTCGTATACGCCCACGTTGCCTTTGGGTTTCTTTCTGCGATTCCCTTGACAGCTGGTATGGCAGAACCGCAGAGTGCGTCCCACGATACGAAAACCCAGGCGTCAACCACGCTCGGTACTGACATACCAGTGATGCCTCGGATCGCACCGGCAATCGTGACCAGCTTGAAATCCCGGCCGACGAAAGGGCCCCTCGGATGCGAAACAAGATCGCGCTCGCTGCGGTGGTTACTGCCATACCAGTGATGCTGACCGCGTGTGGCAGTAGTTCCTCCGGCAACGTCGGCAGTTCCGCCGACTCCGGCAAGAAGACCGTTGGCTTCCTGGCCCAGGCGCCGCGCAATGACGGGGGCTTCACCCAGTTCAGCCTCGCCGGCGTCAACGCCGCGATCGCGAAGAACGCGGACCTCAAGCTCTCGTCCGTCGTCGACAATGCCGCCAACTCCCAGGAACAGACCCAGGGCCTCGAGTCGCTGGCGGCCAAGAACGACATCGTCATCGCGGACGGCGCCTCGCTGAACAAGTCGGTCGCGGTCGTCGCACCGAAGTACCCGAAGGTGCGCTTCATCCTGGTCGCTTCCGACCTCGACCAGTACGCCGAGAACGTCACCTCCGTGACCACCGCCGTCGGGCACAACGCCATCGTGGCCGGCGCGGTCGCCTCGATGCACTCGCACTCCAAGAAGCTCGGCATGATCGCCGGCCTGCAGGTCCCGGCCTCGACCGCCTGGTACCACGGCATGGTCCAGGGTGCCAAGATCGACAACCCGGCCACCAAGGTCGTCCAGACCTACACCGGTGACTACAACGACGTCGGCAAGGCCAAGCAGGCCGCCGAGGCGATGATGGCCAACGGCGTCGACCAGATCCTTTCCGACCTGGACTCCGGTTCCGAGGGCGTCTACCAAGCCGCCGATGCCGGCAAGCCCGCCGCCGGCGTGTACGACGTCTTCGCCACGCACTGCGACTCCAGCCCGAACATCATCGGCTCCGGTGTCGTCTCGTGGGCAGACATCCTGCAGAGTGCCGTCACCGACGCCGCGACGGACAAGCTGCCCCCGGGTGCGATCAGCTACGGACTCGCCTCGGGTGCGCTCCGCTTCGAGTTCTGCCCCGCCAAGGGCAGTGCCGCGGAGAAGGCTCTTGCGCAGAAGGTGACCAAGCAGATCGTCGACGGTGAGATCACCGCGGACAAGGGCGTACTGCTGCCCAAGCCGAGCTACAAGTTCGAGCAGCGCTGATCCGATGACGACCATCCTCGATCCCGGCCCGGACGCCCAGGCGTCGCAGGGCAGCGCCCCCGCACTGCGGCTGCGCTCGGTGACCAAGCGCTTCGGAGCTTTCGTCGCCAACGATGCTGTCGACCTCGACGTCGCCTGGGGCGAGATCCACGCCCTCCTCGGCGAGAACGGGGCCGGGAAGACCACGCTGATGCGCATCGTGACGGGTCTGTACGACCCAGACGAGGGACAGGTGGAGGTGTCCGGCGAGCCGGTCCGTTTCCGCAAGCCGCAGCACGCACTCCGTGCTGGGATCGGGATGGTCCACCAGCACTTCACCCTGGTCCCCACGCTCACCGAGCTGGAGAACCTCGTGATCGCACCCTCGCCGGTGCCGTGGCGCAATGGTGCTGCCGCCGCCCGTCGGAAAGCGGACGAGGTGGCCGCGGCGACGGGTCTGCGGATCACCCCCGACCAGCTGGTCGGCGATGCGGCCGTCGGCGAACGGCAGCGACTGGAGATCGTCAAGTTGCTGTGCGGCGGTGCCCGGATCCTCATCTTCGACGAGCCGAGCGCCGCGCTCAGCCCGGGGGAGTGGGACGAGCTGGCCCGCCTCATGCGGCGGCTCGCCGACGACGGTCACGCGATCATCCTCATCTCCCACAAGCTCTCGGAGGTCTTCGCGACCGCCGACCGCTGGACCGTGCTGCGTCGTGGCGCGGTGGCCGGGAGCGGCCGTATCGCCGATGCCACGCCCGACCGGCTGGTCGAGCTCATGGTCGGCGAGCCGGTTGCCGAACGCCCCCGGCCCGAACCGCAGGAGCCCGGTCCCGCGGTGCTGTCGGTCCGCGAGCTCACAGTGGCGCGCGATCCCGGCGTACCGCAGGGGCCGCGTGCTCTCGATGAGGTCTCTCTCGAGGTCCGCGCCGGGGAGATCCTCGGCATCGCCGGTGTGGCCGGCAGCGGTCAGGCCGAACTGGTCGAGGCCGTGATGGGCCTGCGTCCGGCGCTGTCCGGCGAGGTCGACCTGGGCGGCTCCGCCTTCACCGCGCGCTCGCCGGAGGAGTTCTACCACCGCGGCGGTGCGCTGATCCCCGAGGACCGTCACCACGTCGCGATCGTCGCCGACATGACCCTGTGGGAGAACATCGGCCTGCGCGCGCTGCGCACCGAACCCCTCGCCCAGCGAGGTGTTCTCCGCACCGCTGCCGCCCGCGAGCACGCCCGCGCACTGATGGCCGAGTACGACATCCGTGCCGAGAGCGAGGTGCTCCCGATCGCACGCATGTCGGGCGGCAACCAGCAGAAAGCGGTGCTCGCCCGGGAACTCTCGTCCGGTCCGTCACTGCTCATCGCGGCACAGCCGGTACGCGGCCTCGACGTACGGGCCACGGACTTCGTCTACCGCCGCCTGGTCGAGCACCGCGAGGCCGGGGGCGCCGTACTGCTGATCTCCATGGACCTCGACGAGGTGATGTCGCTCTCGGACCGGATCGCCGTGCTCGCCCACGGCCGGATCCGCGGGACCGTCCCCGGCAGGTCCGCCACTCGCGCCCAGTTGGGCGCCCTGATGACGTCGTCGGAGGCGGAGTGATGATCGGGAAGGACCTACTGACCCGGATCGGGGCCCAGCTCGCAGTGGTGGTCGGCGCGATCGCGCTCGCCGCCGCGATGGTCGCCGCGATCGGGGTCTCGCCCGGCGACGCACTGTCGGTCTTCTGGGACGGCACCTTCGGCCAGAGCGTCAACCTCGGTACGACGCTCACCCAGAGTGTTCCGCTCCTGCTGGTCGCCCTCGGCTGGATCGTCGCCACGCGGGCCGGTCGCCTGCACGTCGGTTTCCCCGGGCAGGTGATCATCGGTGGCTCGGCAGCGACCGCGGTCGGCCTCCAGTGCGGTGGTCTGCCGGTGCCCCTCGCCGTACTCGCGACCGTTGCCGCCGGCGCCCTCGGCGGCATGCTGTGGGCCGCCTTGACCGCGTGGCTGTGGGCGTCGCGGGGCGTGCTCGAGATCGTCTCCTCGCTGCTGCTCAACCTGGTCGCGGTGCAGATCGCCGCCTGGTTGGTGCGTGGTCCGCTGCAGGGTTCGCTCGACGGGCAGCCGCAGTCGAAGACCTTCCCGGACTCCACATTGTGGCCCGCGTACGACGGCATCGCCGGTCGGACCCTCTCGTACGACGTGATCCTGCTCCCGATCTGCGCGATCCTCGTGGTCATCGTGCTCAGCCGGACCGTCTTCGGCTTCCGTCTCCGGGTGGCCGGTGGCAATCGTGATGCCGCCCGCTGGTCCGGTGTCGACCCGGTGCGTGAGGGCGTGAAGGCGATCCTGATCTCCGGTGGCTTCGCCGGCGTGGCCGGGGCCGCCCTTCTCTTCGCCGGATCGACTCCGTGGATGAGCGACGGCTTCGAGGCCAATGTCGGCTTCAACGGCATCGCGGTCGCACTGCTCGCGCGCAACTCGGCGGCCGCGGCACCGATCGCCGCGATCGCCTTCTCCTCCCTCAATGTCGGCGGGACCGCACTACAGGCCCAGCTCGACGTACCGAGCTCCATGGCCTCGGTGCTGCAGGGTGCCGTGATCGTCCTCGTCCTCGTCGCCGCGGTGCTGCTCCAGCGCCGGGTGTCGCGACGCGCCGCCACCGCGCTGTCTCCGGCGCCCGAATCCAACGCGAAGGATGCCGACCCGGCACCGATCGCGGAAAGGGTCTGACATGGGGATCTTCGACGTCGCCTTCCTCGTCTCCGCGGTGACCATCGCCGCACCGATCCTGCTGGCCGCCACGGGCGAACTCGTCTCCGAGAAGGCGGGCGTGATCAATGTCGGCCTCGAGGGCGTCATGCTCACCGGCGCCTTCGCCGCCTACTGGACGATGACCGGCACCGGCAACATGTTCGTCTCCTTCCTCGGAGGCCTGGCGGGTGCACTGCTCTTCGGTGTCCTGATGTCCGTGCTCGCCATCGAGGCCAAGGTCGACCAGATCGTTTCGGGCATCGCGATCGGCCTGCTCGGCTACGGCATCACGACCTTCCTCAACAGCGATGCGATCAAAGATCCGAAGACCCTCGTGCCGATGCAGCGCCACGGCATCCCCGTCCTCGAACACCTGCCGGTGGTCGGCCAGGCGCTCTTCAACCAGGACGTGTTCATCTACGTCACCGCGGTCGTCGTCGTACTCGTCGCGCTGGCGATGACGCGCACGACCTGGGGCGTGAACCTCAAGGCGGTGGGCGAGACGCCGATCGCCGCCGACGCGGCCGGTGTCAGCGTGCGCGGCCTGCGCTGGGCGGCGACCGTGTTCTCGGCGGGCTGCGCCGGACTGGCCGGCGCCTACCTCTCGATCGGCGATGTCGGTGTCTTCCGCGAGTCGATGACCGGTGGCCGTGGCTACCTCGCCCTGGCCGCGGTGCTCTTCAGCCGCTGGCGTCTGGGCGGGGTCGGCCTGGCCGTGACGATCTTCGCGGTCACCGATGCCACCCAGCTCCGGCTGCAGGCACTGGGGGAGATCCCGCGCGAGGTCTGGATCGCGGCCGCCCTGATCGTGGTCGTCGTCCTGGCGCAGCGCGCCCGGGTCCGGGCCGGTATCCGGCTCACCAGGGGCGACGCCTTCATCGGCGTCGTACTGATCGCCCTGGTGGTCACCGCGGTCGCCGCACCGAAGACAACCCTGCCGGTCCCGCTGTGGCTGGCGATGCCCTACGTCCTCGCGCTCGTCGCGCTGGCCACCGCCGGGAACACCCGGAACCAGGCGCCGACCGCCCTGACGATCCCCTACCTGCGAAGTGAGACCTGAGCTGTGATCACCGATGTGCACACGCACTTCTGGACCCCCGACCACCAGGGCTCGCCGTGGTCCGACGGACTGCAGCGGGTGAACCGCAAGCTCTCGGAGGAGGAGATCGACCGGGTTACGCTGGAGTCCTACATCCATCGGGTGGCACCCGCCGAGCGGACGATCGTCTTCGGTCTCCAGGCCTTCGCGTCGGGGATCGTCGTACCGAATGACGCAATCGCCGACTTCGTCCGCAGGGTGGGCGGCCACACCGTCGGCTTCATGTCGGTCGACCCCACCCGCCACGACGCCTGCGACGAGATCGAGCGTTGCCACGCCGAGCTCGGCCTCCAGGGCATCAAGCTCGGGCCGATCTACCAGGGCACCTCGCCGCTGCACCCGCTCACCCTGCGGGTCTTCAAGACCGCCGAGCGACTCGGCCTGCCGGTGATGATCCATCAGGGCGCGATCTTCGCCAGCGCCGGCCGGCTCGCCGACTCCGTCGCCCTGCTCCTCGACGATGTTGCGATCGCCTTCCCCGACCTACGCATCGTGATCGCACACATGGGCCACCCGTGGATCTACGAGACCGTCACGGTGATGCGTCGCCACGCCAACGTGTACGCCGACACCTCCGCGATCCCCAGCCGCCCGACCGTGCTGGCCAACGCGCTCGTCGCCGCCAAGGAGTACGGCGTCCTGCACAGGGTCCTCTTCGGCAGCGATTCACCCATGGTGAGTGCCGAGTCCGCCGTCGACGGCCTGCACAAGGTGGTCGCACAGACTCAGCGTCACGGCTACACCGCCATCACCGACGAGGAACTGCACGACCTCCTGCACCGACCCGCGTTCGAACTCCTCGGCATCACCGACCCGGTGACCGAGACCGCTCCCGACCTGGCCCCGACCAGGTCCTGATCCATCCCCACGAGGAAAGAATGACGATGTCAGACGGCACGAACGCTCCCGTCGCGGCGCCCTTCCGGAACGCCGACGCGGTGTTCTCCGGACCGCTCCCGGTGGAGATCTCGATGGAGCCGATCGTCAGCGGAGCCGAATTCGCCTACGAGGACGTGCTCCTCGACGACGACAACGGCTTCTTCGCGGTGTGGGCCTGTGATGCCGGTGTCTACCCACGCCACAAGGACCGCCGCGGTTCGTTCATGTACCTGCTCGAGGGCGGCGGCTCGATCGTCGACGAGGACGGCACCGAGCACGAACTCACCGCCCACTCGATCCTGATCCTCCCCTTCGGCTGGAAGGGCCGCTGGAAGATCACCAAGACGGTGCGCAAGGTCTACGTGCACACGACGCCGGTGCCGCCGTACCGCGAAGGCGTGCAGAAGTGCACCTTCGTTTCGACCGACGAGGTCGCCCAGGACGGCGTCGTCTCCGACGGCCCCGACGGTACCGCCCTCCTGCGCACCACCGAGGTCGGCGAGCACACCGAAGAGATGCGCGGACGAGCCCGCTTCGTCTACGTGCTCTCCGGCATCGCCGTCCTCGAAAGCGCCGACGGCTCGCAGGTCGAGCTGACCAGCGGTGCCACCGTCGGCCTCCCCGACGGCTGGTCCGGCACCCTGCGCGTCACCGAGCCGCTGCGCACCTTCGACGTCATCTCCACCCCCGCCCGTTGATCCAGGAGAGAACCCCATGACCGACGACCCGTACGCAGCCGTCACCCCGGCGCCCGCACTCACCGTCACCAGCACCGGCCTTGTCCACGGGGCGGAGGTGCCCGTCGCGTTCCGCGACCCGGCCATCGGCGGCACCGACGCCAGCCCGCAGCTGTCGTGGTCGGACTTCCCCGCGGAGACCAGGAGCTTCGCGATCACCTGCTACGATCCCGACGCCCCGACCGGCATCGGCTTCATGCACTGGGCGGTCTTCAACATCCCGGTGACGACCACCGAGCTGCCGACCGGTGCGGGTGCCCCCGGATCCGCCGACATGCCCGCCGGCGCGGTGACGCTGCCCAACGACGTCCGCCTCCCGCAGTACGTCGGCCCCAACCCGCCGGCGGGCTCCGGACGCCACCGCTATGTCTTCATCGTGCACGCCGTCGACGTGGCGCAGCTGGAGATCCCGGCCGACCTGACGCCGACCGTGCTCGGTTTCAACCTGCACTTCCACACTCTTGCCCGCGGCAGCCTCACGGGCTGGGTGGATTCCGAATGAGCACGATCGCGTCCGAGGGGAGAACCATGAGTGACCAGGCCCGTCACGCTGAAGTCGCCGGCGCCGGTTTCGCCGGGCTGACCGTCAGCATCGCCCTCGCCCGCAAGGGATGGAGCGTCCGCCTGCACGAACAGAACGACGAGCTGCGCGATTTCGGCGCCGGCATCCTGTTGTGGCGCAACGCGATGCTCGCGCTCGAGGTGATCGGCGTCGCCGCGACGATCCGCGAGCGGGGTGTCCTGCCCGGCTCCTACAACACCAGCCTGGGCGGTGAACTCGTGTCCGAGGAGATCCCGGGCTTCCCGTACTGGGCGATCACCCGCCCCGAGCTGCACGCCCTGCTGACCGATGCCGCCCGTGAGGCCGGTGTCGAGATCGTGGCTGGTTCGAAGGCGGTAGCCGCCGAGCCGGCCGGCGTATTGGTGCTCGAGGACGGGAGCCGGCTCGAGGCGGACCTGGTGGTCGCCACCGACGGTGCCGGCTCGGCTGTCCGTAATTCGCTGCCCGCCCTGGTGCAGGAGCGGAAGAAGTACCAGGACGGCGTCTGCCGGGTGCTGATCCCGCGGCCCGACGAGTTCAAGGGCGAGGAGTGGGACCGGGTCATCGACTTCTGGACCCTCGAGCCGGATGCCATGCGGATCCTGTTCATCCCGACCGGGCCGGACACGATCTACATGGGCATGATGGCCTCGACCGCCAATGAGCGTGCCTCACGGATTCCGATCGACGTCGAGGTGTGGTCCGAGCGTTTCCCGCATCTGGCCGGCGCGATCGAGCTCGCCGGTGCGGCCACCGGCGGACGTCACGACGCCTACCAGACCAACAAGGTGACGCCGTGGTCCGACAACCGCGTCGTCCTCGTCGGTGATGCCGCCCACGCGATGTGCCCGGCACTCGGTCAGGGCGCCAGCGTCGGCATCGTCAATGCCGTCGAGCTGGCGCACACGCTCGACCGGTACGACGACATCACCGAGGCCCTTGCCGTCTGGGAGGAACGCGAGCGCCCGATGTCGGATGCCGCGCAGGCCCGCAGTGCCTTCATGGCCGAGACCCGCACGATGGCGAAGGGCAACGGCTTCTCCGCCGAAGTGATGGAGACCGCCAACTTCGAACTCTCCGCCGCGGGACCCGACGTACTCGCTCTGTATCCGGTGCCGGAAGGGGCGCGGCCGTGACCACGGACACCGTGATGATCGGCGATGTCGAGATCATCCGAATCCAGGAGTACGCCGGGCCGAGCCCCGCGGTCCCGGCGAAGATGTTCCCGGACAGCGACCCGTCCTACTGGCACGACAACGCCGACTGGCTCTCGCCGGACTTCTTCGACGCGGGCACGGGCACCTTGCGTTCGGTGCTGCACTCCTGGCTGATCCGCAGCCAGGGGCGCCTGATCCTCCTCGACACGGGTGCCGGCAACGACAAGGAACGGCCGTACGCCTCCGTGTACGGTCACCACCGCACCGGGTACCTGGAGAACCTTGCCGCGGCCGGGGTCGCGCCGGACGACATCGATGTGGTCGTCAACACGCACCTCCACGTCGACCACGTCGGCTGGAACACCCGCCTCGACGGCCGTTCCTGGGTCCCGACGTTCCCCAACGCGGAGTACCTGATGACCTCGGAGGACTTCGAGTTCTGGAACCCCTTGCTGCACCCGAGGGAACCCGGCGACGGCAACCAGAACGTCTACGAGGACAGCGTCGCTCCGGTCCACGAGGCGGGCCTCGTCCGCCTCTGGAGCGGTCGCCACCGGCTGGACGACGACCTGGTGCTCGAGGCCACGCCGGGCCACACGCCGGGCTGCGCGATCCTGCGGATCGAGTCGCGAGGGCAGGGTGCGTTGTTCGTCGGCGACATCCTGCACTCACCGGTGCAGGTCGCCGCACCGGACGTGAACAGCTGCTTCTGCGAGGACCCGGTCCAGGCGCGCGCCCAGCGGCGCCGGCTCCTGGCCGAGGCGAGCGAGCGCAACCTGCTCGTCTTCCCCGGTCACTTCGGCGGCCACTCCGCCTGCCGCGTCGCCGCTGACGCCGGCGTGTTCGTCATCACCGACTGGGCCGACCTGGCCCGGATCTGAAATTCCGTACCCACCCCCGGAAGGGACCCATGAACCAGGACCTGTACGACCAGGGCATCGTCATGCGCCGGAAGGTGCTCGGCGACGCGCACGTGGATGCTTCGTTGGCCGCGGCCACCGACTTCTCCCGCGACCTGCAGGAGTACGTCACCCAGTACTGCTGGGGAGACATCTGGAACCGCCCCGGCCTGACGCTGCAGGAGCGCAGCCTCGTCAACCTCGCGATGATCACCGCCCTTAACCGCGGCCACGAGTTCCAGGCGCACGTCCGTGGCGCGATCAACAACGGCGTCACCGTCGAGCAGATCAAGGAGGTCCTCATGCAGACCGCCTTCTACTGCGGCGGTCCCGCTGCTCTCGAGGCCTTCCGTCTCGCCGCCGAGGTCATCGCCCAGATGGACACCGAGTCGAAATGAGCGAACTGCGAACCCTGGGCTTCATCGGCCTGGGGAAGATGGGTACGCCGATGGCCTCCCTGCTGCACCGGGCCGGCTTCGCCCTCGTCGTCGGCGATCTCGACGAACAGGCGGTCGCCGGCTTCGTTCAGGAGCACCCCGGTACCGCCGCCGCGACGGGTCCGTCGTCGTTCGGCGAGGTCGACGCGCTGGTGCTGATGGTCCCCAACAGCGCGGTCGTCGAGGCCGTGCTTGAGACCGACGGTGTCGCCGCCGTACTGCGACCCGGAACGCTCGTCGTGGACATGAGTTCCTCGGTACCGACGCGTACCCGGGCGCTGGCCGCCCGGCTGACCGCAGCAGGCCTGCGCTTCGTGGACGCGCCCGTTTCCGGTGGGGTTCGCGGTGCCGTCGCCGGGAAGCTGGCCGTGATGGCCGGAGGGGAGCGGTCCGATCTCGACCGGCTGGTGCCGGTCTTCGAGCCGCTCGCGTCCACGGTGATCGTGGTCGGACCGGTCGGTTCGGGCCACGCCGCCAAGGCGCTGAACAATCTCGTTTCGGCCGCGACCATCTCGGTCACGGTCGAGGCGCTCCAGCTGGGGGAGCGGTTCGGGATCGCCCCGGAGACCATGACCGAGGTGTTGAACAGTTCCTCGGGCCGCTCCAACACCAGTGAGAACAAGGTCATCCAGTTCATGACGAGCGGCACCTTCGGGTCCGGCTTCGCTCTCCATCTGATGGCCAAGGACGTCGGCATCGCCGTCGACCTGGCCGACGACCTCCACCAGGAGGCCGAGGTCGCCCACGAGGTGGCCCGACAGTGGAGCCGGATCGCCGCCGCGGTCTCCGCGGAGACCGACCATACCCAGATGTACGAGCTGATCGGAGCACAGCGTTGAGCGAGAACGATGCGGTGCTGACGCACTGGATCGACGGGAAGACGGTGGCCGCGGCCACCTCGCGACCCGGCGAGAACCCCGCCACCGGTGGCGCCGGACCCGAGACCGGCCTCGGCACCGCGGCCGATGTCGACCTGGCCGTCCGCGCGGCTGCCGCGGCGGCCCCCGGCTGGCGCCGGTTCGCCTCGATGGACCGCGGCCGGCTGCTCACGGCCGTCGCGGACCGGCTGCGCGCCGATGTCGGCCGGCTTGCCGAACTCGAGTCCGCCGACACCGGCAAGCCGCTGGTGCTGTCGGCGGCCGAGGTCCGAGGCAGCGCCGACTACTTCGAGTTCTACGCCGGTCTGGTCAACCTGCCGGCCGGTGACGTCCTCGACATCCAGCCTGATCTGCACGTCTACACCCGTCGTGAGCCGTTCGGAGTGATCGGGGTGATCACTCCGTGGAACCTGCCGATCAATCAGGCGGCACGGGCGTGTGCACCGGCGCTGGCCGCCGGCAACACCATCGTCGCCAAGCCGGCCGAATCCACGTCGCGTACGACGCTCGAGCTGGCCCGGATCGCCACCGAGGTGGGCCTGCCCGACGGGGTGTTCAACGTCGTACTCGGCCGCGGCAGCGAGGTCGGCACCGCGATCGTCGAACACCCCCTGGTCCGCAAGGTGGCCTTCACCGGTTCCGTGCGGGTCGGCCAGGAGATCGGGCGGATCGCCGCCGACCGGGTACTGCCGCTCACTCTCGAGCTCGGCGGCAAGTCGGCCAACATCGTCTTCGCCGATGCCGACCTGGAGTTCGCGGCGAGCGAGACCGTGCGTGCGTTCGTCACCAACGCCGGACAGGTGTGCTCCTCCGGCACCCGCCTGCTGGTCGAGCGTTCCGTGCACGACACGTTCGTCGGGGCGGTCGCCCGGGTCGCTGCCGCCGTACGGCCTGGGGAGAACCTCGGTCCGATGATCACCCGCGACCAGTACGAGACGGTGCGGCGCTATTTCAGGGTCGCCGCCGAGGAGGGCGCGACCCCCGTGACCGGTGGCCATGTCGCCACGGTGCCGGGCCGGGAGGGCGGTTTCTACGTCGAACCGACCGTCTATACCGGCGTCACCAACGACATGACGGTAGCCCGTGAGGAGGTCTTCGGGCCTGTGCTCGCGGTGATCCCGTTCGACACCGAGGACGAGGCGGTCGCGATCGCGAACGACTCCGACTTCGGTCTCGTCGGTGGCGTCTTCACCGCGGACATCTCCCGTGCCTTCCGGGTCGCGGAGTCGATCGAGGCCGGCCAGGTCTACGTCAACTCCTGGTCGACCCAGTCGGTGCAGATGCCCTTCGGCGGCCACAAGCTCAGCGGCTACGGCCGGGAGAAGGGCATCGAGGCGCTGCTGCACTACTCCCACGTCAAGAGCATCAGCGTCCGGCTCACCCCAGCCTGACCAACTCGCCCTCGCCCTTGTTCGGTTCGTCCCATCAACCAGGAACGGTCATGGCTGCCATTTCCCTCTTCGCCCCCCAGCTCGAGGCGGACATCGACGCCGCCACCCGGATGTTCATCGGTGGCGCATGGGTCACCGCCCAAGGCGGTGAGACCTTCGACGTCCACGACCCGGCCGACGGCCGGGTGATCGCCCAAGTGCCTGCCGCGCAGCCGGCCGATGTCGACGCCGCGGTGGCCGCGGCACGTGCCGCATTCGCCCCCGCGGGGCCGTGGCGCACGATGACGCCGCAGGTACGCGGCCGGCTGCTCTGGAAGCTGGCCGATCTCGTCGAGCGCGATGCCGAGCGACTCTCGGCGATCGACTCGGTCGACAGCGGCAAGCCCATGGACGAGATGCGCTACTTCGACATCCCCTTCTCGGCCGACGTACTGCGGTACTACGCCGGCTGGGCCACCAAGATCACCGGCGACACCATACCGGTCTCCTACCCGGCCGGCCACGGCGGCACCTTCCACGCCTACACGCTGAAGGAGCCTGTCGGCGTCGTCGCCGCGATCGTGCCGTGGAACCTGCCTCTCCTGATGGCGGTCAAGAAGCTGGCACCCGCCCTGGCCACCGGCTGCACGATCGTCGTCAAGCCGGCCGAGCAGACCCCGCTGTCCATCGCGGCGCTGACCCAGCTGACCATGGAGGCGGGCTTCCCGCCGGGAGTGATCAACTACGTCACCGGCCTCGGCGAGGTCGCCGGCGCCGCGCTCTCGCGGCACCGGGGCGTGGACAAGGTCACCTTCACCGGCTCGGTGCCGACGGGCAAGGACATCGTCCGCGCGGCCGCCGACAACCTCAAGCGGGTCTCGCTCGAGCTCGGCGGGAAGTCGCCGAACATCGTCTTCGACGACGCCGACCTCGACGCCGTCGTCGCCGGCGCGGCCGCCGCGGCCTTCGCGACGCAGGGGGAGAGCTGCATCGCCGGCTCCCGTCTCTACGTGCAGCGCGGCGTCTTCGACGAGGTGGTACGCCGCCTCGGCGAGCACGCCGCCTCCATCCGGCTGGGACGCGGCACCGCCGAGGGCACTCAGATGGGCCCGCTGATCTCGGCCGAGCACCGGGACCGGGTCCTGGACTACATCAAGATCGGCATCGACGAGGGCGCCGAGGTGGTCACCGGTGGCAAGGCGCCCACCGGCCAGGGATACGACGGCGGCTACTTCGTCGAACCGACCGTGCTCATCAATGCCGCCCCCGAAGCGCGCATCATGCACGAGGAGATCTTCGGTCCCGTCGTCTCCGCGGTCGCCTTCGACACCGAGGAGGAGGTGCTCGCCCTCGCGAACAACACCCGCTTCGGACTCGGTGCCGCGGTGTGGACCAAGGACATCTCGCGCGCGCACCGCATGGCTGCCGCGATCGAGTCCGGCCAGGTCTGGGTGAACTGCTACCAGGCCGCCGACTCCGCGCTGCCCTTCGGGGGCACCAAGGAGTCCGGCTGGGGCCGGGAGACCTGCCGCGAGACTCTCGATGAGTACCTCGAGACGAAGACCGTCGTGGTCGCGCTGTGAGCGCGATCCTCGACTACGACGTCGTCGTGGTGGGGGCAGGGACCGCCGGCTGCGTGCTGGCCGCCCGGCTGAGCGAGAACCCGTCGACACGGGTGCTCCTCGTCGAGGCCGGCGTCGAGGACACCAGCGACCGGATCACCCGGACCCCGATCTGGCCCTGCCTGCGTGGCACCGACGTCGACTGGGCTTACGAGTCCGAGGCCCAGGCCGAGACGGGACACGTCCATGACATCCCGCGCGGCCGGATCGTCGGCGGCACGGGCAGCATCAACGCGATGGCCTTCCTGCGTGGCGACCGCTCGGACTTCGACACCTGGGCCCACGAAGGTTGCACCGGCTGGGACTACGAGTCCGTGCTGCCCTACTTCAAGCGCTGCGAGACCTCGGTGCACCACGGCGACGACCCGACGCACAGAGGTGGCTCCGGACCGCTGCGTCCAGGTCCTTCGCCGACGCTGCACCCGCTCTCGCGGGCCTACCTCGACGCGGTCGAGCAGGCAGGATTCCCGGTCGTCAAGGACCTCAACGGCGCGCGACTGCGGGGTGCCGCCAGTCACGACCTGCTGATCGTCGACGGCGTCCGACAGACCACCGCGTCGGCATACCTGGACCCGGCACTGGCGCGTCCGAACCTCGACCTGATGACCTCGGCGCTCGTCACGGGGATCGACCTCGACAAAGAGCGCTGCCTCGGGATCAACCTGGTCAGCGCCGGCCGTCCGGTCCAGGTCCGGGCCCAGCGCACGGTGCTCGCCGCCGGCGCCATCGGCACCCCGCATCTGTTGATGGCTTCGGGGATCGGTCCTGCCGAGCATCTCACCGATGTCGGGGTGCGGGTCCGGGCGGACAGTCCGGGTGTCGGTGCGCGGTTGCTCGATCACATCATTTTGGCGGGGTTGACGGTGGAGGCCGCGCGGCCGCTGCCGGCGCCGTCGGGGAATCTCGGTGAGGTCACCCTGCTGCTGGACAGCGAACCGGGACGGGCCTCGGTCGACCTCCAGGTCGTGTTCATCCACGCGCCGTTCGCGAACCCCTGGCAGCGAGTCCCTGAGAACGGATTCACCTTCGGCGTCGGGCACATGCGGCCTTCCAGCGTCGGCACGCTGACCCTGCGCAGCGCCGACCCGACGGTCGCACCGGTGCTCGACTTCGGCTATCTGCGTGAGCCCGATGACCTGCGTGCCCTGGTCGCCGGAGTGCGCCAGGCCCTCGACCTGAGCATGATGCCGGCGTTCGACGCCTGGCGCGCCGGGCCGCACGCCCTGCTGGGCGCGTCCGACGCGGCGGTGGAAGCATTCGTCCGCGAGGCGGTGCAGTCCTACGGGCACGCGGCGGGCACCTGCCGGATGGGCGTCGACTCCACGGCCGTGGTCGACCCGAGGCTGCGAGTGCACGGCGTGGAGGGCCTGTACGTCGCCGACGCGTCGGTGATGCCCACGATCGTCTCGACCAACACCAACGCTGCCGCCGTGATGATCGCGGAGAAGGCGGCCGACCTGATCGGAGCCGGATGAGGGTGGCCTGCGGTCGCGACGTTCCTGCACGGGACGTTCCGAGCCTGTTCCGGGGGACCGGCGCTCGACGGCCCGTGTCGTGGGTGCGGCGCCGCACCCGCGGGGTCGCGGCGAGGAGCCATGCTGCTTGCCGGACCGGCGTGCTGCCCCGCCGGCCGGGAGAGACGGTCAACTCCGGTACGGTGTCAGGGTTTTCATGTCCTGGCCCGGTCTATGGGATGAATCCGGGCAGCCACTTGGCTTGGTAGCCGAGACGGTCGGCGTGTTCCGCGGCCATCTGCCGGACGGCGAATCCGAGCCCGACGGCGTGTCCGGACGGGAAGTCGTTTCCCGGGCGGTCGGTGTCCATGTCGGCTACTTTCGCGTACTCGTCGAGGAGGACGCGGCTCCTCTCCAGGCGGCGGAGTGTACGGGCCGGGTTCTGGCGGGCGATGTGCTGGTCGTAGCCGAGCTCGCGCACACTGAACACGACGGCGCCCGTGCGGTCGTGCACTTCGCCCTGCAGCCCGGACGGACATCGCCAGAAGTCTCCGCCCGCACCCTTCGCGATCTGCGCTTCCATATCCAGGCCTGCCATCAAAAAAGCTACCAACTTGGCGTTTTCTCTCATGCGGGAACTGCTCCTCTATGGTCACGGGCAGGGGTGGCGCCCCGTCGGATGTCAGGTGGAACGGCGCCGGTGAACGCGGCCGGAGCGGGGCCGAACATCAGGGCGGTGCGAGTTCTCGGCCGGCGCTCGTCTGCGTGACGTCTGGCCCGGGAGCCCGCCCGGGCGGCGAGGGGGGGAAACGCTCACCCGGGCGGGCGGTCTGCGGGGTCGGATCAGATACCGGGGCCGGCGATGTAGGTGAAGCCGCCGACCTCGGTGGCCAGGCCGCCGCTCGTGGTGACGACCACATCCACCGCACCGAGAGCCCCCGGCGGGGAGACCGCCGAGACGGTGGTGTCGTTGATCACCACGAACGGCGCCGGGACACCGCCGAAGGTGACCGACTGCGTGGTGGTGAGACTGGTGCCGGGGATGGTCACGGCGGTTCCGCCGGACACCGGGCCGGAGTCGGGAGCCGGGGCACCGATGGTCGGGCCGTCGACGTAGGTGTAGGACAGACCGTTGTTGGTGCCGCCCGCGGTGGTGACGCTGACGCCGACCGATCCGGCCGCCAGGCCGGCGGGCACGGTGACGGACAGCTGGCTGTCGCTGGCCACGGACGGAGTCGCGGAGAGAGTCCCGAAACTCACCGAGGTGGCGGTGGACAGGCCGGTGCCGGTGATGGTGACGGTGTTTCCGCCCGCCGTGACGCCGGAGACGGGGCTCAAGGTGGCCTTGAACGGCGCGCCGACGTAGAAGAACGCCAGCGGGTTGCTGGTCCCGCCGGGGGTGGTCACGGTCACGTTGACCGTGCCGCTCCCGGAAGGGGCGGTGACCGTGACCGAGGTGGCGGTGTTGGCGGTGATGGTGGCCAGCTTGGAACCGAAGTGCACGGCCGTGGCACCGCTCAGACCGGTGCCGGTGATGGTGACCGTGGTCCCGCCACCGGTGGATCCCTGGTTGGGGGAGATAGGCATTGACTGCCTCCTTCTTCATGAGGATGTAGTGGATGGGAAGGGAGAACCAGCGGCGCACAGGCGGCTGTTCGCCGTGAGCGCGTGGTTCGCGCGTAGGCCGGGCCGGATTGTCCGCAGGGCAGTCAGCCCGCCCGGCCAGGACCCCTGCGCGAGGGGGTGGTTGTCCGGGGGGTGCGGCTGACGTCCCCGGCCGGCAGGACCGCGCCGGAGTGACGGCGGCGTTGCCGGCACCGGTGCTGAACGACAGTGGGAGCGCACCGCCCCGAGTCGCGATATCGCCGCCTGGCCAAGGGGCTACGGCGTTGCCTCCGCGGATGGTGACCGCGATCAGGTTGAACCGGCCGTCGGTCCCCGGAACATTCGCGTCCCGTCGACTTCCAGAATCCAGAAAGCCGGAGCCAACGGGGTGCGGGTGACAGCGGTGCCCAGCCCCGCCGTACGGGGATCTCGGCGTGCGCGTCGGCCGGGAATGCGACCAACCCCGCCGCCAGAGCGGCGACGACGAGTACAGACCGGAGAGCATGGACAGTTGGCATGGCGCCTCTCACATGAGATTGCGTGAGCCGCCGCACCCGCCCGCGCCCAGGAACGGCGCTGACGGTCCACATCCTCTGGTGGGGGAGTCCGCCGCAGGCCACCACGGCTGTGCCGTGACCGGGCCCCGGGACCAGGGCGAACAGGCAGGCCGACTGTCACTCCCCCGGAGAAGACGGGCGGCCCACCGGTTTGATTAACCAGTAGTCCACCGGGGTGAATGCGCCAGCAAGAACCCTGACGGGAAGTCACCTGGATGGCAGAGCGCCCGCGGTGAGCCGGGGCATGTCACGTACCACCGCGTGCTCCGTCGTCCCCGCACATCTCGCCGCCTCGCCGCCACGGCGGCCCTTCCGATTGCCGGGGACCGCTCGCGGCGGCCGGCCGGCGTCGCGGCACAGGGGCCGAAGCGATCCGGCGAGTGGGGGCCGCTCCCTCTGCGTGGTCCGAGAAACGCGAGTTCAGGAGCCGTACGGGGAACCGGACAGCGACCGAAGCGACCAAAGATCCCTGTCTATGACGCGCACGCAGGCGCGCAGGATGGCGTCATAGTCCAGGGCTTCGTCGCTTGCGTCGCTCTCCTCCGCGCGATCACCGCTCCGGCCTGCGGTCCTGTCGCCCCGCGACAGGAGCGGCTGAGTCACTGACTCCTCGGTGGGCTTCGGTCGCTGCCCTCCCGAGGGCTGCGGTCAGGCCTTGGAAAGGGTCATACCGAGCTCACGCATGGCGTCGGACGGGGCCCGCCCTCGGAGCGCTGCGTTCTGTACCCCTTGACGCGAGGGGCGAGGGTGCGGGGGTCGACGGCCTCGGACGGGGCGCCGGAGGCGCAGAGGCCGTCGGGCTGCCCGTCACGGTCGTGGGGCAGAAGCCAGAAGACGCGGCGCGGGAAGGTGCCGGAGGCACGTGAGGAGCGGGCCGTGGAGCCAAGGACGGCATAGCCGACCATGCGGCCGTGGCGGTGGTAGGCGGGCTTCCCGAAGCGGGTGGGGAGCCGGTCGAGGCTCTGGCGGACGTACTCCAGTTCGTCGGTGTCCTCGAGCCGGACAAGGTCGCTCTCGTGAGCGAGTTGGCCGGGCTCGATGAAGGCGCTCATGCGTTCTCTCCCGATTCCGGGTTCAGCCCGATACCGGGGTAGAACTTGCGTTGATTCGAAAGGATCATGTTCTTGGGTGTGGCGATGCCGACGGTCTCACGTACTCGTGCGGCGAACGCCCGTGAGGAGACCGGTTGGGCGCTCTCCAGCTGGCACCACTTCCGGTAGTAGCTGTAGAGCTGGGCCTGTTCCGCGCGCATGGCGGGGTCCAATGTGCAGCACTCGCCCAGGAACCGGCCCATGTGGTCCTCGGTCTCCGCGTACGTGTCGGTGGCGGTGCGTACCCGCGCGGGGCCCGTCAGGTCGCGGGGACCGTTGAGATATCGGCGGGCACCGGTGACGAGCCAGTACAGGATGCCGGGTCCTTCCTCCGTGACCAGGACGCCGGCGAGGTTGTCGACCTTCCGGTCGTCCGCGACGATCCGCTGGAAAGGGATCAGCTTCATCCGGCGCCAGAACGCGTAGCCGCCCGTGCCGACCTCGGGGCGGTGGTTGCCCAGCAGCCACAGTTTGTGGGTGGGGGTGAAACTGAAGAAGTCCTGCCGCATCCTGCGGGCCTTGATCCGGTCCCCGCCGGTCAGCAGTTTGACACGGGACTCGTCGAAGCGGTCGCCGGGCTTGAGTTCGGAGCAGACGATGATGCGTCGGCCATGGAGCTCGGCGAGGTCCGTGGGGTGTCCTTCGAACGGCCGCGCCATCAGAAATCCGGGCGGGGCGGAATCCGCATAGTCACCCAGGAGTTTGACCATGACGTCCAGAAGGACGCTCTTGCCGTTCTTCCCCTGTCCGTACAGGAACGGCATGATCTGCGCGCCGACATCCCCGGTGATCGAGTAGCCCAGCAGTTCGTGCAGGAAGTCGATCATCTGACGGCCGTCGGCGTCGTCGCCGAAGGTGTCGGTAAGGAACTGATGCCAGCGCGGTGTTCTCATCTGCCGCGCTTCGACGCTCGTGGCGCGCGAGTGGTAATGCCTCTCCGGATCCGGCGCGGTGACCAGACCGGTGTTGAGGTCGACCACTCCCTCCGGTGTGCACAGCACGTAGGGGTCCCCGTCCAGCAGTGAAGGGCTGAGAGCCATCCCCGGAGCAGCTTTGGCCTGCATCAGTATGGCCTTCATTCCGGACGTCGACAGAGCCCGTCGCCGGTACCGGCGCAGCTCCGACCCGGCGTGCCGGCCGTGCGGGTCGGTCTCCGCCAGCCTCTCGGCCAGCTCGCCGGCCGCCCACAGCACGGTGTCGTCCTCGTCGGTCTCCCACCGGTAGCCCGACCACCGGTACCAGCCCAGGCCCGGCACATGTCTGAAGTCCCGGCCGTACAGGGCGACGAACAGTTTGGCGTTGCCCCGGTCGCTGAGGCTGTCGGGAATCAGACCGTGCTCCGTCGCCCGCGTGAGCGCTTGCACGTCTTTCCTGGCGGGCTGCGCCGGGACGACGCCGGCCGGGGAATCGCGCAGAATCCTGCGCGCGACCTCCTGAGGGTCGAACAGCCCTTCGTCGTGGCGCGGTGTGTGATTCACCCACCGTCTCCCAGCCTCAGAGGGCGGCGGCTGCCCGCATTCATCCCGGACTGAACGATTCGCCGCGCGCGGTCTTCCTTCTCCGGGCGCATGTGAACCGCTGCTGCCAAGAGGGCCGCTTCTGCTTCCGCCGCCACGAGATGTCCCGCGGCGACCAGGCCACCCACGGTGTAGGCGGCTCGGTTGAGCTTGTCGTTGAAGCCTGCCCCCTCCGCCACGGCGGCGCAGGCGAGGACAGGTGCCAGAACGGTGGCGAGAGTCGCTTGCTCGAGGCGGGAGCCACCGCCCACCGCCGGGACGGCCTCCCCGGCGCGCTGCGGCACACGCGGGGCGACGTTCCGACGAGCGGGTGGCGCCGGACGGTGGCCGGTCCGGGCGAGTTCCACGGCGATCCACGACGGCAGCGCCGCCGGGCGGCGTACCGGTCCAAGGGCCCGACAGACTCCGGTGGTTGTCCTCGTCCCGGGCGCGATGATGTAGCCGCGATGGGCGCGCACATCCACTTGCCAGGCCGGCGCCCGGCCCGGACTTGAGCCCGATGAACACCGCCACGCCTGCCCCGGGCCTGCGGCGTACCAGATGTGCGGCCCTCCGGACGGAGTGCGCACCCGCAGTGTCGAGACGTCCCGGGCCGGGTCTTCCGCGCCGCGCAGCGCCGCCAGGAGTGCGAGGCTGTGAAATCCGTGCTCGAGTCCCCGCAGGGACACCGACGGCGGAATCGGAATACCGGGCAGCAGCCGGTCCCGGTCGGGCAGCGGCGTCTTGTGGGCGTCGACATCCACGACGACCAGACCGGCCGGCCCGCACGCGATGCCCACCCCGAAGCCGGGCTGTTGCGCCCACCAGCCCCGGAGACGGTCGGCATCGACGGTCGCGGCATGGAAGCCGTGGCACCAGTGGCCGCCCCGGATGCACGGGCACTGGTGGTGGCTGTGGCCCGGACGTCGGCAGTCGCGGCAATTGGCCGGGGGTGTCTTACGGCGCGGGGCGAGCGGATGCACCGGCCGGCCCTGCCGAGCGCACCACAGCGCGATCGGCAGAGTGCCCGGCGGCGGTGCGGGTTGAGACGCTGCGGTCCGGCCTGACTTGCTGTCATAAAGCTGCAGCTCAGGAACCATGCGCAACTCCTTTCAGCGACTGAAGCGACTCAAATTCCATCTTTAGTCGGGATGGGTCGACGCCCATAAATCGCACA
This sequence comes from Streptomyces sp. NPDC058665, assembly GCF_042714995.1. Classification (NCBI taxonomy): domain Bacteria; kingdom Bacillati; phylum Actinomycetota; class Actinomycetes; order Kitasatosporales; family Streptomycetaceae; genus Streptomyces; species Streptomyces sp. NPDC058665. Next base: position 17,926 of record NZ_JBHXRX010000044.1, on the reverse strand, counting down.
GGAGCCACCGGCCGTCCGTTAACCTGGCGCACCGGAGAATGGCTGCGGCAATTCCACATTCGGACACCGCTGGCGAGATTTCGCCCCACACGAAGACGGGCATCCTGACGCTTCTTGTCAGCTCCACGACCAAGCCCCTCGCCGGCATGTGACTTCAATTACTTCGGTGAGGCTGCACTACTTCATAACTGGGCGTCAAACGATCACGGCAATGCGGCGATCGGAGTCACCCGGTCGGTTGTGCAACGCACCTGCGTGCAGTGCGAGTTGCACAACACGCCTGCTCACAGTGCACGGCGGAGCCGTCCGGCCTCGATCGTGGACAGGCGGTTCGCGACTTTATGATGATCTTCCCCTGCGTGAGGGTGCACTCCTCAACCGAATCGGATGGTGCCGGTACCGGCACCTCTCGGAAACGGCTATTCAGACGAAGAGATTCGCCGAGGCGTGAACTCTGCGGAACCGATTCTTTCCGTCTCCGCGAACGGGCGCACGCCGGTTCACTTCATACCGGCATCTGATGGCAAACTCCCGTCCGGAGGGGCGGAAGCTTATTGTTACAACTGCGCCATACGGGTGATGGGCTGTCATTTCTATTGCCGCCATATGCGCGACGGGAAGACAATTCTCACTATCCAAACCGGTGGGCCGCCCACCCTCTCCGGGGGAGCGGCCGCTCGTTTATCCCGTAGCTACCCAGGCGTGAGGTAGAGCCTGGAGAGCCGCCGGGTGGGGACTGCCGCGATGGGCACCCCCGTGGGAGGGGTTTGGATCCGCCAGTCGGCGCCGGTACGGTGCCGACTGGCGCGGCGGCCATGTGACCTCTTTTGGGGGCACCATGCGAGCTTCCCACCCATGGCGATCCGCAGTCGTCGTCTCTGCCCCGGCTCCGAAGCCGGCGAGAATCCCGACGGCCACCATCCGGCCCCGAACTCCCGTGCTCAACGGTGAGACCGCTCCGGCCAACGCGGCGACACACCGAGCGGCGGGGATATCCAGCAGCTCACGCTGCTCTCCAGATGCCGACACCGCCGGGACGGCCGTGTCTTCGGCCCGGCGCCCGCACTGTCCCTGCGACCGTGACCCGCCGTCCGCCGTCCGCCGTCCGCCGTCCGCCGTCCGCCGTCCGCCGTCCGGCGGTCAGCCGTCGAGACGGGCCCGGACCGGGACCGCCGCCGCGGTGGGCGCGCGGCCCGCCCCACCGCTTCGTACGCCGGCCCATCGTGCCTCGACGGGCGGCGAACACTCCGCTTCGTACCCTCCACCGCCTCGCTCCCGACAGGGTGTCCCCGTCGTGCGAGCACATCGGTGTGCCGGAAGAGCCGCGGCCGACGGCTTGTGCCACACCCCTCCGGGAGCGCGAACCCGCCTCCCCGTCACCTGAGCACGGCTCAGGACGAGAGGAAGAGCCATGCTGGCGACTACACGGTCGGGGGTGCAGCTCGCGCTGTCCCCCCGAGAGATCGAACAGTGGCCGAAGACAGCGTCGGCCAGGGATCTGGCCTACGGCTGGCCTGCGAGACAGCCGGCCTCGTTCCGCGTGCCGACCCTGGAGCGAGCGGTGCCGGTCTGCCGCCACCTGACCCGGCTGTGGATGGATTCCGAGGGCATCACGAACGAGAGTGCCCGAGGCGCGGCCTTACTCGTGCTCTCGGAGCTGATGACCAATGCCATCGTTCACACGGGCAGTATCTCGATCACCAGTCGCCTGCGGAAGACCGATGGCTGGCTCCTCGTGGAGGTCCAGGACGAGGGCGGAGCAGCGTCCGTTCCCCATCCGCATGACGTCGACTGCGCCAACGAGCACGGCCGCGGACTGGTGCTGATCGCGCAGTCGGTCCAGGCCATGGGGACCCGCCTGGAATACGGCGGCGGCCGCACATTCTGGGCCCGGATCTCACTGACCGGGTGAAAACCTTCCAGACGCCGGTCGGTGACCCAGCCGTACATTTTGCCCGTGCTCGAAGAGGCGGGTTGTCACACGACACGGGGCCGGCCGATCCGAAGCGGCCGGACGCGGTCCGCGCGCGCTCCACACCAGGCGGTGCGCCGTCACGTCCTCGGCGACTTTGCCGCCGAGCGGGCCGGTCCACCCGAAGCGCTCCTCATTCCAGCAGGCGCCGGTCCGCGGAAGGAATCCGCGGACCGGCGCTGTTCAGCCCCGGCCAGTCGGCGTGCGACGTGGCGGCGGAGCGAAGGTGTCGCGGGTCAGAGGTAGGTGTAACCGCCCGGGACGGTGGCGGAGCCGTACGCGGTCGTGACCACGACAGGGACGTTGCCCGTGGCGGCACCGGCCGGGGCGATCCCGATCAGCAGGGTCCCGGTCGGGTCGGCGCCCACCACGGTGGCCGCGACTCCGTTGAAGGTGACGGTGCCACCGGTCAGATTGGCGCCGGTGATCACGAACGGGGTGCCGCCGATGACCGGGCCCGAGGCCGGGTTGATGCTGACGGCGGTGGGAGGCGTGGGCGTGGGCGCGCCCAGGTAGGTGTAGGGCACCGAGTTGCTTGTGCCACTGCTGTTGGTCACGGTGACCGGCACGACACCCGCGGCGTGCGCGGGTGCCAGCACCGTGACAGTCAGTCCCAGCAGGTCCTGCGAAACGATGGTGCCCGGCGTGGTGCCGAACATGACACCGGTGGCTCCGCCGAGGCCGAGCCCGAGGAGCTGAACCGTATTGCCGCCCGCGACCGGTCCGGAACCGGGCAGGGCCGCGAGGAGCAGCGGGCCGAAGGGGAAGGGCAGCGGGGCGGCCGACCGGGACTGGTCGGACGAGATGACGGGTGTGGACATGATGGATCCTCCTGTGACAGTGACTGCGAACGACGGACCGTTTCGGTCCGTGCGGGGACCGGCCGAGGCCGGCGGCGGATTTCCCTCGTCCCCGCCGTGGGGTTCCGAGGGAGGGAGAAGAACCGCTCGGCTCCCGGGAAACCGGCAGGGCGGTGGTGTGCGATGGCGGTCCCTCGAACGAAGGGCTCGACGGAGACCCGTGGCGACGGCATCAGCCGCGACGCGGGCACCACCACCCGGCCTCGGGCGAGGCGGGCCGCTGTACCGGCCGGTGCCGGCGGCGCCCACCAGGTGGTGGCTCTCCGGAGGGATCAGCGGCGGTGGCTCTCCTCGCCGGGGCCTGCCAGAAGGGAAGGCCGAAACGGGTGGGCCGGCTGCCGGGCTCCCCGGAGAGGGTTGGGCGACCCACCGGCTGAACGACTCCAGTAACCCCAACGAACGGAACCGGCATCAACCCCCGTGACGACCGGTCACCCGTTTGGCCCAGGCCGCAGCCCGCCTCGCGGCCGGCCATCGGGTGAACGTCCAATGACACGCGCGCCATTTATTCCGCCAGGACATCCCGGCCGCCAAATCGCCGCGAGCCCGATGCGGAGAGCGGCGATCCCGTGAGTTCCAATAAGGATCACGACAGGGATTTCCCTCATTCGGCAAAATGAGCCATATGGGTGAACTGCCGACGGGTTCATTGCGGGAGCACAACTCTCCATGGGATAACCGATCTGAATCCAATCCGGTGGGCCGCCCTCCTCTCCGGGGGGAGCGGCAATCGACGATCCACCGAAGAGCTGGCCGGTCCGTCACGGTCGGCATCGAAATCATTCGTCGCATTGACGCCCCTCGGTCAGGAATAGGTGGCTCGCATTACCTCACCCAGGGGGCACCGTGCGAGCTTCCCGTACCGTCATTCCCTCATCGGGGGCCCGTCCTCTCTCGGCCCGGCGGCCGTTGACTCTGCCGGCCGTATGCGCCCGGTTACTGGCATCGCACTCTGAAAACGTGCTGGTCAACACGCTGCCTCGCGCGAAGGTCCGACCGCTGATGGTGCACGTGCCGCCACCGGGCCGGCTACGACTCCGCGGACCCTGACGGCCCACGCGAGGGAGTTCACGGACCAGCAGCGGTCTTGTGGAACCCGCTGTTCCCCGGTGGCGGAATTTCCCATTCCGATCGAGAAATCCTGAGTGGAAGTTGTCGGACCGGCGCTCCTGCCGATCTGCCGGCGCCGATTCACCCAGGTTGGAGAAATCTATGCAGAAGCCGATTCGCGTCATGCTCAGCGGGGGTCCTGACGGCTCCCCGCCGACCTGGGAAGTGGAATCACTGGAAAGCGAAACACGGGTGAAAGTGCTCCGCGGGAACGGCTACGAGCACTTTGAGTTCTCGAACGACTACGCCGAATGCGATGGCGAACTTCTTCCGGTCTACCACTGGTCGTACCGCACATACATCGCCGAATAGAACCTGCTCGAATCTTCCCGGCCATCGATCGATCCGGAAGGGGTCAAAATGATGACTTTTTCGCCGCGCGCAGGTGCGTCATGAGCGGGTCGGGCGGCCCCGGCCGGCGAGCCCGGGACGCCGTGGTCACCGGTATCGGGTTCTGCCTCCCGGGCGACGGGCGGCCCGTCTTCACCGCGGACGATGTGTGGGACGTCGCCTCCAGAGGAGCCTCCTGCCTCCTGCGGGACAACGCCTACTACGGCTCCGTACACCTGTCGGAGGCGATGTTCGACGAACGCCTCCCCGGTATCCCTCCCTTCTTCTCCCGCCACTACACCGCGGCACACAGGTTCGGCCTGGTGTCCATGGCGGAGGCGTGCTCGGACGCCCAGCTGGACCTTCAGTCGGGCGAGTTGACCGACGCGGCGATCCTGGCCGGGCGCGGCGGCGTGGACGCGAACATCGACAGCTATCTCGCCGTGCTGCAGGCCGACCCCGAAGCCCTCTCCGTGGCGGAGGCGCTGGAGCTGTTCGTCGCGGCGGAACAGGCCGTCACTCCCTCCGACGTCGCCCTGGTCCAAGGGGCGCTGGCCCGCTCGAGAGGCCCCAACTTCACGGTGTCGTGCGGCTGCGCGTCGTCCGCGGTGCAGATCGGCAACGCCCGGCGGATGATCGCCGGCGGTGAGGTCGACATCGCCGTCGTGACCGGCGTGGACATCTTCAGCGTCAAACTGATCCGCAACATCCAGCGCCTGCTGCGGGGCGCGCAGAAGACGTACGACACCATCCGCTCCGACGACATGCCCGAACTGCTGCCGTCCTTCGACTCCCTCATGCGCCCGTACGACCGGCGTGCCGACTGCATCAACCACGGCGAGGGATCAGCGACCCTCATCATCGAGAGCCGGGAGCACGCGGCCCGGCGCGGCGCCCACCTGTACGGTCAGGTGCTCGCCCAGGCCACGACCCGGGACGGGCTGGCCAACCCCCTGGCGTCCGAAGAGACAGGCAGCGAACTGGTGGCCGCTGTCCGCCGGTGCCTCGGGGACCGCTGGGAGATCGGCCAGGTGCCCTATGTCCACGGCGGCAGCGACGGCAACGTGGTGGTCACCACCTTCGAGGCGAACGCCATCAAGGAACTGTACGGATCCGCGGCACGCGACCTGCTGATGACCTCTCAGGAAGGCTGCTTCGGACACAACGGCGCGCCCGCGGGATGTCTGGGTGTGGCTCTGACGCTGCTCATGATGGAGCGCGGCGAGGTGTGCCCCACCGCGAACTGCGAGCAGCCCGCGGACAACCTCACCTTCGATCCCGTTCCCGGCGTACTCACCCGTCCTCTCGACTTCGACTACGCACTGAGTTTCAACTACCAGGTCGGCGGGGTGAAGAGCGCGATCCTCCTGGGCAGCCCGGACGCCTGACGCCCGCCGCCCCAGCAGCTCTCGACTCGCCCCGGTGCCGGCCCGGCCCCGCCGGCACCGGCGACGCCGGATCACCGACTCGGCCGCATGCTCCCGCCCGTCCGAGTATCTGAACCGAACAAGGAGAACCCCCCGTGGGCCGAAACAGGCATTCCTCCAGCCAGGCGACGGAATCTCTCGCCGTGATCGGCATGGGCTGCCGTCTTCCCGGCGACATCGACTCCCCGGCAGCCCTGTGGCAGCTGCTGGTGGAGGGGCGGGAGGCGGTCGGGAATCCGCCGCCGGGACGCGAGGCACTCTGGGCACACGACGGCGCCGAACGGCCTCCCGACGGGAACACACCGCCCCGGCGAGGCGGCTATCTGACCGATGTGTCCAGTTTCGACGCGGACTTCTTCGGTGTCTCCGGTCGTGAGGCGGACGTACTCGACCCCCAGCACCGGCTGCTGCTGGAAGTGGTCTGGGAGGCGTTGGAACATGCCGGGCTGCCGCCGCATCAGCTGGCCGGCTCGCCGACGGGGGTCTTCGCCGGCCTGAGTTACCACGACTACATGGACCGGCTCGCCGGACAGCCCCAGGAGCTGGAGGGCTCCATCCTGACGAACGGGCACTGCGTCGCCGCAGGCCGCATCTCCTACCTCCTGGACCTGCACGGCCCCAGCGTGGCACTCGACACGGCCTGCTCGTCCTCGCTCGTCGCCTTTCACCAGGCCTGCCAGGCACTGCTGAAGAACGAATGCGATCTCGCCCTCGCCGCCGGCGTCACGCTCATGCTCCGCGCCAGAACCACCCGGTCCTTCGACCGGATGGGAATGCTGTCACCGACGGGACGCTGCCACACCTTCGACGCCGCCGCCGACGGCTTCGTCCGCGGTGAAGGCTGCGGCGCCGTCGTCGTCAAACGCCTGGCCGACGCCGTACGGGACGGCGATCGCGTACTCGCCGTGGTCCGCGGCTCCGCGGTGAACCAGGACGGCCGGTCCGACGGCCTGGCCGCTCCCTCTCCCACCGCCCAGCGGGACCTGTTCGAGAAGGCCCTCTCGTACGCCGGGACCGACCCCCGGGACATGGGGCTGATCGAGGCTCACGGAACCGGAACCCCGGTCGGCGACCCGGTCGAGTTCGCCAGCCTGGCGCAGGTGTACGGCACCGGCCACGGCCGGTGTGCTCTGGGGTCGGTGAAGACCAATCTCGGCCACCTGGAGCCCGCCGCCGGGATCACCGGACTGATCAAGACCGTTCTGTGCCTCCAGCACGGGCTCATCCCCCCCAACGTGAACTTCACCCGCTGGAATCCGGCCATCGCCGCGGAGAAGACCCGCTTCTTCGTACCCACCGAGCTGACCCCGTGGCCCGTGCGAGCGGCGACACGACTGGCCGCGGTCTCCTCCTTCGGATTTTCCGGCACCAACGCCCACGTCATCCTGGAACAACCGCCCCTCGACAGCAGCGCGCCCCTGCCACGTCAGCGACAGACCCCGCCGGACGCACCCGAGGTGGTCCTGGTCCCCGCCGGATCCCCGGCCGTGCTGCCGGCCGCGGCGCTGCGCCTGGCCGACTGGCTGGAGGGCGACGGCGCGAAGGTGCCGCTGCGCGACATCGCGCACACCCTGGCCCTGCGGCGCAGCCCGGGGCGGGGACGTCTGGGAGTCGTGGCCCGTTCCACGCACGACGCGGTCGGCGCGCTGAGGTCGTTCGCAGCGGGCCAGGCACACCCGGCCGTGGTGTCGGGGCCGGCGAGTGTCACCGTCTCCCGGCAGCCGGTGTGGGTGTTCTCCGGACAGGGCTCGCAGTGGCCGGGCATGGGACGCGGACTGCTGCGGCAGGAGCCGGCCTTCGCGGCGGCCCTGGCAGAAGTCGATCAACTCGTCTCCGCCGAGGCCGCGTTCTCGGTACTGGACGTGGTACGAGCCGGCGAACAGGTGACGGAATGCGCCAAGGTACAGCCGGTGCTGTTCGCCCTGCAGATCGCGCTGGCCGCCACCTGGCGTGCCCACGGTGTCGAGACGGCCGGTGTCATCGGCCACTCCATGGGAGAGGTCGCGGCCGCCGTCGTCGCCGGGGCGCTGTCGCTCGAAGACGGCGTCAAGGTGATCTGCCGGCGCTCCGCGCTGCTCACCCGGATCGCGGGAGCCGGTGCCATGGCGACCGTAGGGCTGGACCAGGCCGCGGTGAAAGCCGAACTCGCCGCGAACGGCGCCGAGTCCGTCTCCGTGGCCGTCCTGGCCGCGCCGGACTCCACCGTCGTGGCCGGCGACACCGCCCAGGTCGAACGGCTCGTCGCCGCCTGGCAGGCCCGCGGCATCCCGACCCTGCCCATCGCGGTGGACGTCGCCTCCCACAGCCCACAGGTGGATCCGCTGCTTCCCGAACTCCTCGCCGCCCTGTCCCGCCTGACGCCTCAGCGCCCCAGGATCCCCTTCTACTCCACCGTGCTGGAGAACCCGCACGAGACGCCGGAATTCGACGCCGCCTACTGGTGCGCCAATCTGCGCAACCCTGTCCGCTTCTCCTCCGCGGTGGCCACGGCCGCCGCGGACCGGAACCTGGTGTACGTCGAGGTCTCCCCACATCCCGTGGTCACCCGCACCGTCACCCAGAACCTGAGCGGCCTGGACGGCGAACCGGTCGTGCTGCCCACGCTGCGCCGGGACGAGGACGAGTCCACCACGTTCCGCACCCAGCTCGCGGCCCTGCACTGCGCGGGTGTGAACGTCGACTGGTCACCGCTGTACACGGGGGCCGACCTCGCGAACGTCCCCACCATCACCTTCGACCGCAAGCGCCACTGGGCGGATGCCGCCCGCCCGGGCGGCCCGGAGGAGCAGAACACCGCCCGCCCGGCCACCGCACTGCCGGGCAGCCGCACCGAGGTACCCGGCGGGCAACCGCGTCACTGCTGGCAAGGAGACGCCGGCACCACGGCGATGCCCTGGCTGACCGACCACCGGGTCCACGGCACCCCGGTACTGCCCGGCGCCGCCCACTACGCCATCGCCCTGACCACCGCCTGCGAGGTGTTCGACGCCTCCCCGGCCGAGGTGGAGGTCACCGACGTCTCGTTCCAGGAGATGCTGCGACTGACCGAGCACACCGATCTGCGCACGAACGTCACCATGACCACCCCGGATCACGCCACCTGTGAGATCTTCGGACGCGGTGACGACGGACAGTGGGTCACGTACGCCTCCGCCGTGCTGCGCCGCCTCTCCGTACCCGCACACACCCGTGCGCCGTCCCTCGCCGCCCTCGCCCGCAGGCACCACGTACCCCTCGATCCCGCGACCCTCTACGCAGGCCTTCGTTCCCGGGGACTGGAGCACGGTCCGGCGTTCACCGGAATCACCGGCCTGCACACCTCCCGCAGGCGTGAGACCTTCTGGGCCCGTGTAGAGGTCCCGCCGCCCGCACTGACCGGGGACCAGTCCCTGCGCGTTCACCCCGTCCTGGTCGACCTCTGCCTGCAACTCCTGGTGGCGGGACCCGCCGGGACAGCCGGCCGGGCACACCAGGGACTGATCCTCCCCGTCGGGATGCGGGCGGTACGGATCCTGGGCGATCCCGCGACAGCTGTGTACTGCCACGCACGGATCGTCGAAACCACGGCCGAGAGCGTCGTGGGCCACGCCCGCCTCCTGGACGAGTCGGGCACACCGGTCATGGCTGTCGACGGCGTGAGGTTCGCACTCCGAAACCCCCGTCAGGACGACAACGCCGACCAGTGGTTCCTTGAGGCGGGCTGGCACCCGGCCCCGCGCCCAAAGGGTTCCCGGCAGATCCCGCCGGGAGACTGGCTCGTCATCGGGGAGGGCGGCGGAGACGCCGGGGCACTGGCCGCGATCCTGCGGGAGGCCGGGGCCCGGACCGATGTGTGGGACCCGCCGTTGGACGACGAGCAGCTCGGTCCCTTCGGCGACCGCGTCGGCGCACGCCTGGCCGGCCCCTCGCCCGCGCGTTCCGTGGTGATGCTCTGCGGCACCTCTCCCACCGCGGACGACCCCACCGCCGGCGCCCAGCGGCGCGCCCGGCGCATCCTCGGTATCGCCCAGGCGGTCGCCCGCACCGGCGGATCCCCCCGCCTGTACGCGGTCACGCGGAACGCGCGCGCGGTAGCGGACGGCGAGAAGGCGGACCCGGGACAGAGCGCCCTGCGCGGCGTGATCCGCGTCCTGGCGTTCGAGCACCCGCGGATGCGCGCCACGCTGGTGGACACCGGTCACGGCGATCCGGGCCTGCGGAGCCTGGCCGAGGAACTGCTCGCCGACGGCCATGAGGACGAGGTCGCCCTCCGAGATGCCACCCGGTACGTCGCACGGCTCGATCACGCCCCGCCGAAGGCCTCCGAACAGGCCACGGCCGCCACCCGCACCGTGCGCCACGGCGTGGACGGATTCAGCCTCCGGACCGGCCGGCCCGGAGACCTCGGCAGCCTCGAACTCGCCGCGACCGGGCGCCGGCCACCAGGACCGGGAGAAGTAGAACTGCGCGTACGGGCGGCGGGCCTCAACTTCCGCGACGTCCTCACGGCCATGGGCCTCCTGCCGGGCGAGCACGACATCCGGTACCGGATCGGCTTCGAGTGCGCGGGTGTGGTCACCGCGGTCGGCCCCGGCGTCACGCATCTGCGCGCCGGCGACCCGGTGCTCGCCGTTCACCTCGAGGGCGGCGCCTTCGCCTCGTTCGTCACCGTGCCCGCGACCGCGGTCGCCGCCGTCCCGGACGGGCTCGATCCCGTCGCGGCGGCGGGACTGCCCACGGCCTTCCTCACCGCCTGGTACGCCTTGCGCCACGTCGGCCGGCTGAGCGCCGGGGAAAGAGTCCTGATCCACTCGGCCAGCGGCGGCACCGGGCTGGCCGCGATCGCCGTCGCCCGGCTGCTCGGCGCCGAGGTGCTGGCAACCGCGGGCAGCGAGAAGAAGCGACGCTACCTGCGGGACAACGGGGTCAGCCGGGTGATGGACTCCCGGTCGCTGGACTTCACCGAGCAGACCCGCGACGCCACTTCGGGCGAAGGCGTCGACGTCGTCCTCAACTCGCTCTCCGGCGCGGCGATCCGCGCGGGGCTGGAGACGCTGCGCCCCTTCGGCCGCTTCGTCGAACTGGGCGTGCGCGACATCCTGTCCGACGCCCCCGTCGGGCTGGCTCCCTTCCGGCACAACATCACCATGAGCACCGTTGATCTCATCGAACTCCAGCGGACCCGGCCCGATACGTTCGCGGCCGTCCTGCGTGAGGTCCTCACCGAGTTCACCGAAGGCCGTCTGAAGCCGCTGCCCTGCACCACGTATCCGCTCTCCCAAGCCACCGACGCCTTCCGCCTGATGGCCCGCGCGGGCCACATCGGCAAGCTGGTCCTCACCCTCCCGGACCGGGGCGAGACCACCGCGGTCCTTCCCGACGGGCCGCCGGTCGTCCACGCCGACGGCGCCTACATCGTCACCGGCGGCCTGCGCGGTCTCGGCCTGGCAACCGCGCACTGGCTGGCCGGACAAGGCGCGAGTCATATCGTCCTCAACGGCCGCACCCCTCCCTCACCCGACGCCGAACGCGCGATCAGGGAGCTCACGGCCGGCGGCACCCGGATCACCGTCGTACTGGGCGACATCGCCGAGCCGGGCACCGCCGAGCGCCTGGTGACAACCGCCACCGCGGATCAGACACCCTTGCGCGGTGTCATCCACTGCGCCATGGTCCTCGCGGACGCCGCGATCACCACTGTCGACGACTCCCAGCTCACGCGGGTGTGGGACCCCAAGGTCACCGGCGCGTGGAGGCTGCACAACGCCACAGCCGCGCACACCCTGGACTGGTTCGTCGTCTTCTCCTCGATGGCCTCGCTGCTGGGCAACCCCGGGCAGGGCGTGTACGCCGCAGCCAACTCCTGGCTCGACGCCTTCGCCGCCTGGCGGAGCCGCGAAGGCAAGCCCACGCTCGCCGTCAACTGGGGACCGTGGGGCGAGACCGGCGTCGCGACCGGCTTCAGCGGCCGGGGCTACGAAACCATCCCCACCGACAAGGGGCTGAGCGCGCTCCGTTCGCTCCTCGCGCACGGGCGCGTCCAGACCGGAGTGATTCCCGGCGCACCGAGCACCTGGATCCCGCACGCCGGGCAGCAGTCCTCCTTCTTCAGCCTCCTCACCCCGGGAGACGGACACACCGCGGACCCACCGGAAGAATCCCGTGACATCCACGCCCGTCTCACGAGTCTCGCGCCAGGCACCGCCCGGCGCACCGCTCTGGAGACCTACCTGGCCGATCACATCCGCAGGGTGCTCCGGCTGGGCAGCACCACCCTTGACCCGCAGACTCCCCTGAAAGCACTGGGTTTCGACTCACTGCTGTCCATGGAACTGCGGGTCCGTCTGGAATCCGACCTCGGGGTCGAACTCGCCAGCAACTTCGTCTGGCAGCACCCGACGCTGTCGGCACTCGCCGCAGGCCTCGCCGAGTGCATGGGCCTGGAACTGCGGAGCGCCGACCCCTCGATCTCAAGCGGGTGACCGTGCCAGGACGAACGCGTGGGTATCCGCTTCTCGAGGCCCGCTCTCCCCGGCCCTCACCCGAAGCGGCAGGAACAATGAGCCGGGACCAGGCAGCGGTGTGGCATCCGTACGGATGCCACACCGCGTCGGCGCGACGCGGTGATCCTCCGACACGCGGGACCGAAACCCATAGGCCGCGTGAGGAACGGGCCAATTTCCCGGCAAGGCCGCTGACTGCCACGCCAGTTGCCGGTGTTGTCCTGATCTTTGCCCTGAGACGCGGAAGCGGTCCCGGGAGTCGCGATCCTCGCGCTGACCACCCCGGAGAGCTCCTGCCCCCGCTGCCGGCGCGGCATCCCCGAACCCCGCTTCGCTGTCCGCCGCGCCGCAGACGCCTTCAGGGGGCCGTGTTCCGCCTCCTCGGACGCCGCGCCCTTCCGGACCGACCGCCTTCTCTGACGTAAGCATGTACGAAGGATTGCCCGTATGACCCCGAAAGGGCGGCAGAACGCTCACGCATTCACCAGCGCCCTGTCCCGCCTCCAGCGCGCCGGCGGCGAGACGTACGAGACTCCGCCCCCGGCAACCGCGTCGAGTCCATCTCCCGCATCCTCAACGGCGAACGGACGCCGTCGTGGACGGCCACCCGCAGCACGACCCTGTCCTGCGGCGAAGACTCCGCCGAAGCGCGCCCTCCGTGGAACCCGCACGCGGCTACCGCGTCATCAAACCCACCCTCAGCACGCATTCACCCGCCGGGCCCGACCACCCGCACCGTCCACCCCGGAGCGTTCGGATGACCGCAACCATCGCCCCACCACCGTCCCTCCGCCCACGGCCGTACCCGCTTTCCGATACCGGGCCTGACATCACCCTGCCCGCCGAGTTCCGCGCCTTCCACGCCCTCCACGAGCGCGCCTACCGCGCCTACGCCGCCGCGCACACTCCCGCCGGCGGCGACGACCTCGTACGCGGCGCGTTCGGCCGCCTCGCCGTCCACTGGTCCACCCTGCTGAGCAGCCCCAACCCCACCGCGACCGCCTGGGACCACGTCGCCGAACACATCGCCCGTCGCACCTCGCGCCTGCCACTGCGAACGGCGTCGCCCCTCCACTACCACCTGACCGTCCTGCACCACCTGGCCGACCTGTCCGTCACCACCGCCGCCGACACCACCGGCCGCGACCACGCCACGGCACGGTGCCTGCTGCGAGCATCCGGCAACATCCCTCCACTCTCTGCCGACCGCCGATAAAAACGCGGCGGAAGCCCTGGACCGCCCCTGCCGGACCCGGGTTCACCGACCGGATCCGCGCCCTGGCCGCCGCCCGGCGCCGGATGAACTACGCGGTCAGAGCCGCCAGACGGCACCGGCAGAAGCAGAAGATGCTGCCCGAACGTCCCGCAGCCTCAGCCGGACACTCACCGTGGCGCCGGCAGGCGAAATCCTGCACCTGACACGCCGTACCGAGCTGCTCCCCAGGGTCGCCCGGTCCTGCTCCCGCTCAGAACCCGGGGCGAATCGGCGATGCCCGGGGCCGGCCGGTCGCGGTGGCTGGCTTCGTTGATGACTGGGGACAGCGCTTGTCGACGGTTTCCGGAAGGTGATCAACGTGCTCGGAAATGCCGAAGAGAAATGACGGCACTGCCGTGTCGGCCTCGGTCTCACGAAGTTACCGCCGCCGCGAGCACGGGTACCGCCTGAACGCCCGCGCACTGTCGAGCAGGCTGGTGATCGAGAACAAGACAGCCATCGCGAGGACGTCTGTCCGGCCGGGATTCTGCCGTCGATCAGGAACCTTCTTGCGCTGTGCAAGTTCCGCACCAGAGCGGTCGCCTGCGGGAGGCGAGTGGTCGGGACACTGAACCCCTGTCACCCACAGAGATCTGTCCCTTCGGATGTGACTTTCTGTATTGGATCTAGTGCTTTTAGTGACGCTCTCTTTAGGGTCAAGACGACGTCAATACCGTATCCATGGAGGATTCGTGGCCCGCTTCCGCACTCATCTGGCCCTGCCCGGCTCGGCCGCGGCCCTCGCCGCAGGCACTCTTGTCCCCGCGCAGTTCGCCGGGGCTCAATCCGCCGCCGCCGCGGCGGACTACCAGTGGGTTGCCCTGGGAGACTCCTACACCGCCGGGGTCATCCGCGCCGCGGGCGACCCCATCGACTCCCCGCGTGACGGCTGCGAGCGCACCGACCGGTCCTACCCCCAGGTCATCGACCACGACCTCTACGGTCTCTTCGACCTGAAAAACGTCAGCTGCGGCGCCGCCACCATCGACAACGTCACCAACACGCCCCAGCACCCGATCGGCCACCACCTCCCGCCGTACATCGAGGACCCGGATTACCCGTTCCCCGCAGCGCCGCCCCAGTCCGACAGATAGCCGGCCGCGAGCGCGGCGGCCGTGGTGACGACGATGCCTACCATCAGGACCACCGCATTCCGATCGCGGACAGTAGTTCCACCCGTTCCGGTGTCAGTGTCGCGGCGCGGCTGCGCTGGTTCCCGATCCAGGCCCCCAGCTTGTGCTCACGTTCCTCCTGGTCTTCGCCGACGATCCGCTCGAGGTGTTTTCTCGGGACCTGGAGGTGTCCCTCGCGCTCGTAGAACTGCTTGGCGGCCTGGTAGTTCATGGCCCATTTGTCGGCCTGCGTACGGCGCGGTTTCGGCTTCTCGTCCTCGCTGGCGGGTTCGATCCCGAGGACCTGCTCGCACATCCACTGCTGCACGGCGGTGAGCTGATCCCAGTCGAGCCGGACCGAGCGTACCCACCGCCCGAGATCCTCGCCCTGGCGCACGACGTCGCCCGCCTCGGTGGGCAGCGCCTCACCGGCGTCCAGATGCATCCGGACCAGGTGGAAGCACCGCTGCCATGTCACCGGCCAGCTCGGGCACCAGGACGGGTCGATGTTCTCCAGCTGCTCGTGCCGCTCGTCCGACAGCGCCCCGGCCGACGACTGAACCGGCAGGCCCTCGGCACGCCGTTGCTCGTTCTCCTGCGCCTTCCGGGCAGCGGCCCGCGCGTTCTTCAACCAGATACCGACCCGGTATCCCTGGTGCGTGGCGTCCAGCGGCGTCAGGAGGTGGCCGTGTTCGGCGGCCCATCCGCGTGCTGCGGACAGGCCTTCCTCCCAGGCGACGTCGTAGTGGGACCAGATCATGCCCAGCTTCTCCAGCTGGGTGATGCGGTCTTCGTCCATGTCGCCGCGGGCGTAGAAGCGTCGGGCGTCGGCGGTCCATTGCCCCAGCGGAAACGCGGCGAGGGAGGCCGGCCACCCCTGGCCTTCGCCTTTGTCCCCGCTCTCGGGCACGCGGTAGGTGAACGGCACTTTCAGGTCGCCGTGGAGCCGGTTGTAGATGGCGGCGGCTTCGATGCCGCGCCGCCAGTGTTGGTGTTCGGGGTTGAGGACGCGGAGGTTGATGAACGCGGCGAGGGCGGCGGGGTCGCGGGGTGTGGAGAACTTCAGCAGGGCCTTGGCGGGGGCGCTGACGCCCCCGGTGCCGCCCGTGCTCTTCCTGCTGTCGTCCTTGTTGACGGGCTTGTAGCGGCTGGGGGCTTGCTGCTCCGCGAGGGTTTCCACGATTCTGGCATCGTGGGCCCGCAGGGCCTCGAGGAGCTTGGCGAGTCCGCCGTACGCTCGGCTGGTGAGCATGTTGTCCGGCGTCTCGCCGGGTCCGAGCAGCACCGGCACCACGAGCGAGGCCATCTTGCCCTCGCCGGGCTGTGTTCGGAGTGCCCGGCCGACGGCCTGGACCAGGTCGGGCATGGAGCCGCGGACGTCCGCCCAGTACACGGAGTCACAGCGGGATGTATCGATGCCTTCGCCGAGCACGCGAACGGACCCGAGGAACGTCTTCTCCACGACCGTGCCGTCAGCAGCGATTCCCCTGGAGAACTCGTCCAGGACGCGGCGGCGGTGGAGCGGCTTGTGGTCGCCGCAGAGCCAGTTGGCCCAGATGGTCTTTGGGTACAGCTCGGGGTCATTGGCGTGCAGTTGAGCGGCGACGTCGGGGAGGCCGGCCGCGAAAGCCTCCGCCTCCTTCACCATGTGATGGAAGACCAGCGTGCGCCGGAAACCCTCCTCAGCGGACGCCTTCACCAGGGCGGTCTGCAGAGCGGCGAGCCGCGCCCCGCGGACCTCTGCTGACCGGCCTTCGGCGCCCAGGAGCCGCGCGGCCTGGAGCGCGGTGTCGGTGACGTCCACACATACGACCTGGTAGGGGGCACAGATTCCCCTGTCGATGGCCGCCGAGAGCGTCAAAGTGAACGCCCTGCTGCCGAAGGGGCCCTCGGGGTCGTCATCCATGCTCGCGACCAGCTCGCCGGGTGCGCCGGCCCCGTCCTCGTCCCCGAGCTGCCACAGCCGGGGTGTGGCCGTCATGTAGAGGCGGCGCAGGGACGGGATCTTCTGGTTGTCGTGGACGACCGCCCAGGGCTTCCCGATCCGGCCCGAAACGCGGTGGGCTTCGTCCACGACGATCAGGTCCCAGGCCGCCAGCCCCGCGGCGTGTGCCCGCTCCAGAGTGCCGAGCCCGAGTGACGCGTACGTGGCGTAGACCGTGACCTTGTCCAGGCCACGGGTCCACTCCACGAGCTCGTCCACGTCCGTAGTGTTCGGGAAACCCGCCTCCTCACCTCCCAGCGAGGAGACCCCGATCATCGGCCCCCGGCGGCCCCCCTCCCGCCACGCGGCCTCGGTCTGGGCCAGCAGGTCCAGCGAGGGCACCAGCACCAGCACCCGGCCCGCACGGAGCTCCTCCGCGCTGCGGACCGCTACGAGTGTCTTCCCGGACCCGGTCGCCATGATCACTTGTGTACGCAGGCCCCGCTCGGGCACACGTGATCTTGCAGGGAATTCGAGCGAACCGCGCACCGCGTCGACCGCTTCACGCTGATGAGGCCTCAGCTCTCTGGCCGTCACTTCCACTCCCACTTCCTTCTGGCACTTATGTTCACAGGTCACCTCGAATGTCCGGAGAAACAGAGGCAGTTACGAATTACAAGGCAACGCATTCCGCCTGGCAGCCCGTGCGCCGCGTGAGCTGGAGGTGATACAGCAGGGTCGGAAAATAGGCCACCGTTCCCTCTTCAGGCGTCCGTGTCCCATTCCAGAATCTATCGCACATATATTTTGAAGCACCCAGTTCACGCAACCCCCGGTACGACACGGTTTCGAACCACCCTTCGGGGGCAACCGGCCTGTCATGGAAACCAGTGAGGGTACCGAAGAAGCGATTCCGACCCAGGGGGACGAGCACCATGTCGTCCTCAGTGCCGACACCAACGGTGACGGAAAACCTGATGTCTGGATGACAGACACGACCGGCTACGGCAAGGCGGACGTCTACCAGTTCGACACCACCGGTGATGGGGAGATCGACGTCACGGTGGTCGAAGGAGCCGAGGAGCCCGGGACGGACCGGCTTGTCGTTGAGGGCGACGGCGGCCACCCGCAGCACAACTCGTGGCCGGTCCTTGCGGGCCACCGCCGTCACAAGGACCGGCCGACCCAGTAGCCAGCCAGGCCCGCGCAGCGGGCCGTTCGGGCTTGGAGGCGAAGCCGGAAAGACCCAGGCAGGGGAGCGAAGCGGACCTGCCCTTAAGGGCGCGCAGCGCCCGCAGTCCCTTCCCCAGATCCCAAGCGAAGCGCGGGATCTGACGGCCCGAAGGGCCGGCCCCCGCGAAGCGGGGGCAACCCCGTTGCGAAGCAACGGGGTTCACGGGGAAGCGCGTATACACCTCTGACGCGGCCGACGAAACTATTTGTGTATATGTCGG